>CAZESL010000015.1:0-8005 GCA_964515215.1 uncultured Eubacteriales bacterium | reverse complement strand
CCACCACAACGGCGAAGAGCACCGCAACCACAACGCAAAACAGTACGACAACAACGGCAAAGGCTACCGCGACCACCGCTAAGGTCACCGCGACCACCACCGCAACGACTACCACGCGCGGTACCACCGCGCCGTAACACATACGCACAAAGGAGAAACACCATGTACATACCCGAAGAGATCCTGTTGATCAAAAACGGCGAATTGGCACTGAAAGGCTTAAATCGCAGCAGTTTTGAAGACGTGTTGGTGAAGAACATTCGCCGCCGTCTGCGCCCGCTCGGCTCGTTCCAGATCCGCCGTGCGCAATCCACCATCTACATCGAACCGCAAGCGGACGGCATCGATCTCGATACCGCCGCCGACCGCGTAGCGCACGTATTCGGCATCTCGGCTTTTTCCCGTGCGCGGGTGGTGGCAAAGGATATTGCCGTGATCTGCGAGGAAGCGCCGCGCTATCTTGCCGACCAACTGCATGCTGCCAAGACCTTTAAAGTGGAAGCCAAGCGCAGTGACAAATCTTTCCCGCTCGGCTCCCCCGCCATTTGTGCCGAAGTGGGCGGTGCGGTGCTCGCGCAGTTCCCCCACTTAAAAGTGGACGTGCGGGATCCCGAATTGCTCATTATGGTGGAGATCCGCGATTTCGGCGCGTATATTCACGCGGCGCAGTTGCCGGGTGCCGGCGGTATGCCGGTCGGCACAGCGGGACGTTCGGGTCTGCTCATTTCGGGCGGGATCGACTCCCCCGTTGCGGCGTATATGATGGCGAAACGCGGCCTGCAACTTACCGCCATTCATTTTGCCTCTCCCCCGTATACCAGTGAGCGTGCCGAAATGAAGGTGCTCTCCCTGCTCGGCAAAGTGGCAAACTACGCGGGACGCATTTCGGTGAATATCGTCCCGTTCACGAAGATACAAGAGGAGATCAGCCGCCGCTGTCCCGAAGAACTGTTCACCCTGCTGATGCGCCGCTTTATGATGCGGATCGCCGAACGGGTGGCAGTCGCGGACGGTTGTCATTCGCTCATTACGGGTGAAAGTCTGGGGCAGGTCGCCAGTCAGACGGCGCAAGCCCTCGCGGTGACCGACGCGGTGTGTACCGTCCCCGTGTTTCGTCCCGTGATCGGTATGGATAAAGAGGAGATCATTCGCATCGCCCGCCGTATCGACACGTTTGACATCTCCATTCAGCCGTACGAAGATTGCTGTACGGTGTTTACCCCGCGTCACCCCCGCACCCGCCCGACCGTGGCGATGCTGGAAGAAGCGGAGAGCAACTTACCCGTTGAAGAATGGATCGAAGAAGCCATTGCCGGTATGCGCCGTATCACGGTGGACGCCGCCGATGACGAAGTGTAATTTGTAAAAGGAGGTGCCGCATGAAGGCAGAGATCGTTACCGTCGGTGCCGTGTCGTCGACCGTTGCCGCGTTTTTGTCGCGTGAATTGCCCGCGTGCGGACTTACCGTCGGCACGCCCGCCCACATCGAGACGGCGGGCGCGGCACTCCGCGACAGGTTGCAAGCGGCGATGCGCCGCGCCGACTGCGTGGTACTGTGCGCCGCCGAAGAAGCGGGAGCGGAAAAGGAACTCGCCGCTCTGCTCGGCCTTCCATGGGAAGAGGAACTCCCCCGCGGCGCAATACCGTTTTACGACGAAGCCGCTACAATTCGCGGCTTTGCGCTGGAAAAATACGCACAACTGTTTTTGTGTCTCCCCGCAACGGAAGACGTGCTTTCTCCGCTGTTGCGGCGGGCGGTACTCCCGTTTTTGAGCGAAAAGGGAGACGGCGCGTTCCGCTCCCGTACGGTGGGCGTATTCGGCCTTTCCTCGGCAGCGGTGAACGAGCGGATCGCCGACCTGCTCGCGGGCGAAAATCCCGCCGTGACCCTCACCCCCCGCACGGGCGGCGAAGTGATCATACACATCACCGCCCACGCCATGACACCCGAAGAAGCCGCCGCGCTGTGTGAGCCGTGTGTTACCGCGGCATGTGAGCGCCTTGGATCCTACGTATTCGGTGTGGACGTGGACGATCTGCAAACGGCGGTCGTTCACCTTTTGAAAGATAAAAACATGAAGATCGCCACCGCCGAATCCTGCACGGCGGGTCTGCTTTCCGGTAAACTGACCCAAGTGCCGGGTGTCTCGTCGGTGTTCGAGTGCGGTATTGCCGCTTATTCAAAAGAGATCAAACGCGACGTACTCGGCGTATCCGAAGATATTCTTGAAACGCAAGGGGCGGTCTCGGCAGATACCGCCCACGCCATGGCGTGCGGCGTGCGCCGTGTGGGCGGCAGTGATCTCGGTATCAGTATCACGGGGGAAGCCGGCCCCACTTCAAGCGAAGGCAAGCCCGTCGGCACGGTGTTTATCGCGTTGGCGGACAGCCGTCGTGTGTGGGTGAAGGAATTACTCGCCACGGGAGCCGACCGCGACACCGTGCGCGCCATCGCGACCGCGCAGGCGCTCGATCTCACCCGCCGCTATTTGGAAGCCTACCCCACCGTGATGGCGGGCGGACAACTGCTTGAAGCCGACCGTCACACACCCGCGATTCCCACGGGTGAGGCCGCCGGCCGCCGTCGCTTTTTGCCTTTCATTCTGCCGTGGCGGGGTGACCGTCCCGCCGTGTGGATAAAGAAGATCGTGTTGTGGCTTGCGGTGATCGCGTTTTGCGTGGGCGGCTGGCTGTTGCTTGACACCTACGTCATCGATCCCGCACAAAACCGCGAACAGTACGTATCGCTGGAACTGCTGTACGATCGCGAACACGAGGGCAACTACGACGCCGCCGATTTCCCGCACGGTATGCTGTCGCGTTTTTACGCACTGTATCAGAAAAACGACGATATCCGCGGATGGATCCGTATTGCCGACACGGGCATCAGTTATCCCGTGATGCAAAACGGTCTGTACGATTATGCAAAAACGGATTTTTCGGGGCAGACATCCCACTACGGCGTGCCGTATTTTGACGAAAATGTGGCCGTATCCTCGGTGGCCTCGATCAACCGTTCCTACGTCATTCACGGCAACAACACCGAAGACGGGCAGATGTTCTCCGACCTTGTCCGTTACACCGACGCCAACTTCCTTCTCCGCCACACAACGGTGGAAATGAACACCCTCTATACCACCGGTGCATTTCAGGTGTTTGCGGTGTTGTACGTAGACGAAAACGACCCGTCTTTCGACTATCGCACCGCGTCCTTCGACAGTGACGAGGAGTTTTTGGCATTTACCAAAGCGCTCGAAGAGCGTTCTCTCTTCATCACCTCGGTCAAACCCCAAAAGGACGATACCCTTCTGTTGCTTGAGACCGACGTCTCCACCAAAACCAAGATCGAGGGGATCCGCCTTATCGTAGCGGCACGCCGCCTCTCGCTGGGTGAATCCGCCAGTGAAGATGTGGTCATCTCCTACAACCCGCATACGCTGTATCCTGCCGCGATGCTGAAAAACGCAACCACAACGGCGACAACGACTACGACCACCACGACGGTGTACGACAGCAGTGATATCGTACCCGATATCGAATTGCCTGTGCCGGATGCGACCGAAAGTTCGGATGCAACGACCGCTACGGAAACCACCACGGAAGTTACCACCGCCACGACCGCGGAGACTACCGTGACCCAAACGACCACCGCCACCGTCGCGACCGAAACCACGACCGTCGGCGACAGCGATACCACCACCGCGGTAACAACCACCACGTCCGTCCCAACCACGACGATCGAAGCCACCGCGACGACAACCACGACGATCGGTACGACTGCTACCGAAGAGCCTGTCACCACCACGACCACCGCACCGAACAACACGGAAAGCACGGATACGGAAACGGCGTTCTTCCGCGGTATCAAAGTGCGTATTGCGGGCGGTGAAGAGACCGCTTTGCAAACGCGGGAAGACCTGCAATACGCCATCGCGTGTGCGGTGAAGACCGAAATGGGCGCCGCCTGCAGTATGGTAAATTCCACCGAAGCGCAAAAGGCGCAGGCGGTGGCCAGTTACACCTATATGCTGTATTCGTATATGAACGGCGGCACCTTCTCCATCTCCTCCCGCATCGACCTTGCGGATGCAAACGACCGCAAACTGTACGATGCGGTCGGTGAGGTAGTCGGTGTCAAAATAGCGGATACCGCCCAGACGGTGAAGAGCAAAATGCCGCTGTGCGCGATGTATTCAAGCAGTACGGGCGGCGCGTCGGCCAGTTGTCAGCACGTGTATACCGCCGCTTTGCCCTATCTGCAAAGCGTGGAAAGTAAGTACGACACGGAAGAATACATCAAGAAATATTCGGGCAACGACACACTTGTGGCCACCCATTCCCTCACCTTTACCCAATTGAAAGCACTGCTTGCGGCATATGTGGCAGAGGAGACCGACGGTGAAGTAAACACCGTGCTGTTCGAAGAAGGGAACACGCCGCTGTTCGGAAAGACCTTTGACGGTGAGGGCGGCTATGTGGTGGATACCAACGCCTACTATGAATACGAAGGCGAGCGGGTGTATCTGCGCGGTATCGATATCCGCAAAGCCATCGGCTCGGGTACGCTGCGTTCCCACAGTTTCACCGTTACCTACGACGCGGTGACCGACCGCATCACCTTCACCACCCGCGGGCACGGGCACGGTCTGGGGCTCAGCCAGTACGGTGCCATCGGCTACGCGAACGAAGAAGGCTGGACCTGGCGCGAGATATTGAACCACTACTATTCACTGACCGACGGCGGACGGTACACCATCGTACTGCCCGTATGGGAATGAGGTGAGCGCCATGCCGCGCGTATTGGTGCTGTACGGCTCTCCCCGCAAAGACGGTGCGACCGCCCGTCTGCTGGACGCTTGTCTTGGCGGCATCGGAGAGGCGACCGTCACGCAATTTGACGCATTTTCCGTCACCGCCGCCCCATGCGACGATTGCGGCTGTTGCCGCGAGGCGAACGGTTGCCGCCACAACGATTTGGACGTATTTTATGAAGCGCTCGAAGTCGCCGACGTGCTGGTGGTCGCCGCGCCCGTGTATAACCGTGGATTTCCCGCCCCGCTGAAGACGATGCTCGACCGCTTACAACGGTACTGGTCGGCGCGCTTCGTGCGCGGGGTACGCCCGCCGATCGCGACACCGAAGAAGACGGTGTTGCTCACCGCCGCAGGTGCCGACCGTGCGGACGGGGTGTATTTGGAAAAACAACTCGCCCCCACGCTGACGGTCTTAAACAGCGCCCCCGCCGTGTGTGTGCACGCGGACGCGACCGACCGCACCCCGCTTTCAGCGGCGGTACTCGACGCCGCCCGCACTGCGGGGAAAATGACACGGGGATAACATTTTCATTTCCCACACTACAAAACGACCGCCCGAAGATGGAAACCATCTTCGGGCGGTCTTGTTATGTTGTCTTACGCTGCAGGAAATTTATCAATTTTCTTCACAGCGTATTGTAATATGAGACGCGCGTCGGTGGAATCGACTTTGCCGTTACCGTCCACGTCGGCGGCAGCCACGTTCAACGCCGAAGCGTCGATCTTCTTCACCGCGTACTGCAACACCAACCGTGCATCGGTGGAATCCACCTTGTCACTGCCATCCACATTTCCCACGATCACCATATTTTCGCGCGTATATCCGCAAACACTGCAGATCGTATCCTCTTCGTTATCATAGATATGCACCGTCTCCCGTACCTCACCGCAGGTGTTGCAATCAACATCGCACGCATGGTCGTAAGAGTGATAGCACACGTTGTAATGCCACGCGGCATTGAGAAAAGCATCGTTTTCACTTTCAATAACTATGTTCGCGCGATCCTCTTCCGTACCTTGATAATATACATCGGTAAGCGCTATGCATTCAAAGAACGCTCCTTCCTCTATGAGTGTCACCGTATCGGATATCGCCACTTGCGTAAGCTCTTCACAGTAAGCAAACGCCCAATGTCCAATGCCCGTTATTGTTTCGGGCATTGGACCCAATCGCGTAATATTGCACCCCCAAAAAGCTCCTTCGCCGATTTGCGTTACACTTCCGTCGTCGGGAATCACACTATTCTTACAACCTAAAACCAGCGTTTTGTCCCCCGTTCGAACAAGGCAATTCCCAACACTGTGATAAATTTCGTTGCCTTCATCCACCGTGATAGACTCTAGCCCCATGCAAAGAGACATCGCATCTCGACTCATATGACGTAAACTTCGAGGCAATACGATTCCGGTAAGCGACCAACAAAATTGAAACGCTTCTGCCGCCAATGTCAGCGTACCCTCTTTTACCTCGTACGTTCCGCTAAGTTCTCGGTTTGCCTCTATTAAATGTTTACCAATATACAATACGTTATTTTCCCAATTGGAAGGATCATTATAGTATCCCGTTTCGGCAAACGCATTCACTTCAATGCTCATTATGCTATCCGCAACGGTGATCTGCGCAAGGTTGTTACACCCCGAAAAGGCGCTCATACCGATATCGGTTATGTTGCTTGGAATCTCAATGCGCGTCAGTGCGCCACAATTTGCAAACGCATACGAACTTATGCTTGTCACACTGTCATCGTGGGGTATCACACTATTCTGACAACCGGCAATGAGGGTCTTATTCGCTGTGTGAATTAAGCAGTTATCCGTACTATGATATTCAGCATTCCCCTCCTCCACTTCCAACGCGGAAAGATTTGAACAAGCCAAAAATGCAAATTCGCCAATGGTATTCACCGTGCGCGGAATCATTACCGAAGTCAGCGAAGTGCACCATGAAAAACTCCCTATCCCTATATCGGTCACTCCGTACGGAATCGTTATTTCCACCAGTGCCGTACGACCGTTAAATGCCAAATCACCAATACGTGTCACCGTTCCGTCTTTCGGTATACTGCTATAGTTGCATCCTTCGACCACCGTCTTACTTTCGGTGTGAATGACGCAGTTTCCATCGCTATGATATATTGGATTCTCCTTCGCCACCGTAATAGATTCAAGAGACGTGCACCACGCAAACGCCTTCTCCCCGATATTCGCCACATTTGCCGGTATCGTGACAGCGGCAAGTGAAGTACAAGACCCAAACGCCTCATCTCCGATACTTGTCACCGTATCAGGAATATGTACGCCTGTAATATTCTCGCAAGACGAAAACGCACCCGCGCCAATCGCGGTAACAGGATGATCCTCATATGTCGCGGGGATCTCCACCTCGCCTTCCATGAGTTCACGGTTTACTCCCGTCAACGTTGCCTCACCGTCGGAAACCGAAAAATAAAATTCTTCCGCCCACGCCGTAACCGTAAATACACCTGTCGGCACGGTCACCAACAACAGTGCCGACACAACAAGCCACACAAAACACTTTTTCATTTTCATAGTCCCATCTCCTTTTACATTGCGCTGCATCGCACTGCACCGAATGCATCACACCGCATTCCGCCATATGCCGCTACCAACCGCTGCCCGCCGCACCTCTCCTTACACCCATTCGCGCACAGTCCCCGCAGTTGTAACATGCTTTAGACAGTTTTTATCTAAAGTATATTTTAGATAACTTTTGTCTATTTGTCAATAGAAAGTTTCTGTCTAAGGTACACTATACCTTAGAGGTGACAGAAATGACGTTGACGTTTGGAGAAAAGATCCGCAATATGCGGGAAGATATGGATATGAATCAAACCGAATTGGGCTTAGCGATACGCATGAGCCAACGCAAGATCTCTTATATTGAATGCGGGAAATGCGAACCGAGCCTGCAGGATATCGTGGAGTTTTGCCGCTTCTTTAAGGTATCCGCCGATTATTTATTGGACATTCCGAAGGACTACCGCCGCGGGTAAGTCGGCACGCACGGTAGGGGACGGCGCCTCGACGTCCCGTTGACGCACCCACGCGGGCGAACACAGTTCGCCCCTACCGCAAGGGGTTACCACCCGTAGGGGCGTTTTCGACCTACCGAACGCTGGAGTGGTAACATAAAAGTGTAGTCGACAAATTCACCCAAAAGAGATATAATA
>CAZESL010000014.1:0-28590 GCA_964515215.1 uncultured Eubacteriales bacterium | reverse complement strand
CAAATCAAAAAGCGCCGAAATTATGCCGTTTTAGGCGTGTTCGGATGCGTCTCCTCTGCTTACCAATTCGTCCAGCGGTTTGCGCTTTTTCTCACGCAGCGGGTCACCTTCCTTGGCATATCCCAATGTAATGACCAACCGCACAGGATGCGACAGGCCGCACAATGCGCGGATCTTCTGATCGTCAAACCATCCCAAAATGCAGGTGGAAAGCCCTTGTTCGGTCGCCGCGGCGGTAATATATGCCGTAACGATACCGATGTCGATGGAACGGTAATCGTTATTTTTCACGCGGGCACCCACCGCCGCCGATTTGACGTACGGCTCTTCCGAAATAACGAGCATTACAGGAGCATCGGCGGCAAATTTGTTCATCCCCATCCCCATCGTGGCGCGTGCTACCGCACGGGCGCTCTCACCGTGGCAGACCGTAATGTGATACGGCTGACCGTTACACGCAGACGGTGCCAGGCGTGCCGCTTCGAGAACGGCTGTCAGTTTCTCCGCCTCCACTGCGCGGGCGGCATCGTAACAGCGGCAGGATTGCCGTTTTTGTACCAGTTTTTCAAAATCCATTGTCAAATCCCTTTCAAGAAGGCCGCGATCTTTGCCGCTAAAATTTCGTGTCCCGCGTCGTTCGGGTGCAGACCGTCGGGTACGTACCGCTCTTTGATCACCGGCACTTCGGGTTGCATACCGCTCGTTTTATACAGATCCAAAACGGGAAGCGAGTAATACTCCGCCACTTCACGGATGATGTCCACGTACGTTTTCAGCGGAGCCGCATCCTGCGGTTTGCCGCCGTCCCCGCGGGGCGACGTCTCGTTGCAACGGTGCAACGGCGTCAGTATTACAATGGGTCTGTCGGGATATTTGGTAATGAGGTCAATGTACAACGTATGCAACGCACCGTAGAAGGTAAGCGGATCGCGGTCGTTCATCGTCCCCAGCGGGGCATCGCCGTGACCGTAATCGTTCGTACCGCCGAATACCACCACGGCGTCGGCATCGGCATCCATTTCTGCCGCACGGGTGATAAAATCCAGATCCCAACGCGGCTCCGCCGACGGTGTGCGCTGTTTCGCAATGCGCGTGCCGCCGATACCGTAGTTGCGGGCGATCACACCGTATTGCGCCGCCAAAAGGTCGGTGAATTTCTTGCCCGGTGCCGACGTGCCGTGTCCTTCGGTGATGCTGTCACCGAGAAAGTTGATTTTCTTACCCTGCAGTTCCATCGTTATCCTTCTCCTTTTTGAATATGACTAATTTGCTGAAAATATAGTTTAAGATCAGCACGATCACCTGCAAGAACACCTTGCACACGTCGTGTCCGTCTACCGTGATAAAGGGCAAAGCGAACGACCATTTGCCGAACCCTAAGAGGTCGATCGCAACAAACAGCCCCGCCTCGGCAATCAGCAGAGAGGCTACGCGCGCCCCCACGAAGGTGGGCAATTCGCGCCGCAGTACGGCAGGTGCCCAACTTTTGCTCTCGAACACCCAAAGTTTGTTGGTAAAAAACGCGGTCAATACCGCCGCCGCCCACGCAACCACGTTCCAAACGAGATACCCTTCCGTGCCGAACAGCACGCAACACAGTTTGAACACGACCAGATCCACCAACGTGGTGATCGCACCGAAAAAAATATACAGTATCATTTCCTTATGCTTTAAAAGCAGTTGTTTCATACCGTACCTCCGTAGTATCCTTAGGTTAACTTAATCTAAAAGATACCACAAAACAAAAAGGCTTGTCAACCGTATACGCAAAATTAAACGAGGGGTCTCCCCCTCGTTAAAACGCACCCGCAATCAAGCTGCTAAGCATACAAAGCAACATACCCACCGCCGTCGGCAACAGTATCGAAAGTGCCGTCCATTTCAAACTACGGGTCTCCTTCCATACCGTAAGACAGGTGGTGGAACACGGCCAGTGAAACAAGGTAAACAGCAGGACACACCACACGGTCAGCGGTGTCCATCCGTTTTGAAAGAGAACGTTGCTCATCACCGTGGTACTCGCTTCGGTGAGGGTGCCGCCCGCGGTGTAGATCATCAAAAGGATCGGCATTACGATCTCGTTCGCGGGAAAACCCAGTATGAACGCGAGCAAAATGGCACCGTCCATACCGAGCAGGTGTCCGAGCGGTTGCAAAAAGTCGGCACACAGCCGTATCAGCGGCACGCCGCCCGCCGTCACGTTGGCAAGCAGCCAGATCACAACCCCCGCGGGTGCCGCCACCGCCGCCGCCCGACCCAGCACAAACACCGTGCGATCAAGCACCGAGCGCACCAACACCTGCCCCACCCGCGGCATGCGGTAAGGCGGCAGTTCCAGTACGAAAGCGGACGGCATTCCCCGCAACCACGTGTGTGACAACAACCGTGAGACGAGCAATGTCATCACCACACCGAGCAACACGGCGGCCGCCAACACCGCCGCCGTCTGCAACGAGGATACACGACTGCCCCAAAACAACAGCGGCACCAGGGCGATGAGCAACGGAAACCGCCCGTTACACGGCACCATACTGTTGGTCACCGTCGCGATCACCCGCTCGCGCGGGGAATCCATAATACGGCATCCCGTTACCCCCACCGCGTTACAGCCAAGCCCCATACACATCGTCAGTCCCTGCTTGCCGCAGGTGCAGGCACGTTGAAATCCGCGATCGAGCGTAAATGCCACCCGCGGCAGATAGCCCACGTCTTCCAGCAAGGTGAACAGCGGGAAAAAGATCGCCATCGGCGGCAACATCACCGCCACCACCCACGATAGTACTCCCCACGCACCGTCCACCGCTACCCCCTGCAACCACCACGGCGC
Organism: uncultured Eubacteriales bacterium; assembly: GCA_964515215.1. Lineage (GTDB taxonomy): Bacteria > Bacillota > Clostridia > Oscillospirales > Acutalibacteraceae > SIG588. Next base: position 25,763 of record CAZESL010000014.1, on the reverse strand, counting down.
ACCGCACAGCGTAAACAAGGCATTCAAGCCGTCGCGCCCCCATTCGAACAAGCGGGAGAGCCATTCCGAAATCCCATTTGCACCGTATACCGTGAACCACAAGATCCCGCACAGCAAGCACAGCATAACGGGAATGCCCGTAAACCGTCCCGTGAGAAGGCGATCGACCCGCCGATCCCGTTTCGTTGCCGTTGTGTCCTCATACTGCACGGCGGTCTCACACAGTGCCTCGGCATGTAACACCGTGCAAGCCGCCATAGCCTGCCCCAGCCGCTCGCGCGGAAGCCCTGCCGCCTCGGCTGCGTCCCATGCCGCCGCCAATTCTTCTTGCGGGATACCGAGTGCCACCGCATCGTCGGGATCTTCCAGCACGCGTCGCGCCACCCGCTCGTCGGCGGAGATGCAGGCAGTCGCCTCCCGAATGGGTAACGTATACCGCACAGCATGCGGTGCGGGCGGCACGGCAAGCACACGTTCAACGGCCGACAGTAAGGCATCCAGTCCCCGCTTTTCCCGTGCACCGGTGGCCACTACGGGCACACCCAGATCTTCTTCCAACTGCCGTGTATCCACCGTGATACCCTTGGTTTCGGCTTCGTCGATCAAGTTCACACACACAACCGTACGCGGGTGCAGTTCTATGACTTGTAATGCCAGGATCAAACTGCGGGACAGGCAGGTGGCATCGCATACCGCAATGACGGCGTCGGGCGACTGCTCACACAAATACGCCCGTGTCACCGCTTCCTCCTCCGACCGTGCGGCAAGCGAATATGTTCCCGGTAGGTCCACCATGCGCCAACAGTGTCCGCCGCACCGACAGACGCCTTCTGCCGCACTCACCGTTTTGCCCGTCCAGTTGCCCGTATGTTGCCGCAACCCCGTCAGCGCGTTAAACACGGTGCTTTTTCCCACGTTGGGATTGCCGACCAGTGCCACGGTGGCAGTGGGTTGTTTTTGCTGTGTCCGCCTCATCCCGTCACCGCCTTTCGGCAAACCGTAACCGCTGCCGCATCCCGCTGTCGCAATGCCAACACCGCGCCCCGCACAGCGTATGCCGTCGGATCACCCGACGGGGCACGAAACAGACATTGCACCGATGTACCTTCGATCAGACCGATATCCCACAGACGGCGCCGCATAGCGTCGTCGGTATCCACCGCACGCACGACGCCCGACTCGCCCACCGAAAGCGCCGCCATCGTACACACCTCTCCATTCATAGGCATTCGCTCCTTTACATAGGAATACATAGAATTCTTCGCACAAGTTCCTATGCCAGTGTATGCCGCAGCACTTTTTGCCGTTACGCAGGAAAAAATATGCTGAAATTTTCATTTTTTCTTTGCGTTTTCAAAAGATATGTGATATACTAAAATAAATATGCAAACGAAGGAGGAGTCTGCGTGAAAAGCATTACCGTTGACGGGATGAATATCGCCTATTTTGACCGCGGCGAAGGCCCCGTTGTCCTGCTGTTGCACGGTTGGGGCGCTCCCGCTGAGACCTATCGTTTGATCATCGATCATCTCTCCTCCTATTGCCGTGTGATCGCCCCCGACCTTCCCGGTTTCGGTAAGTCGGAAGAGCCGCCCGCACCGTGGACATCTGCCCGTTTTGCCGAGTTTGTGCAGGCCTTTGCCGCTGCACTGGGTATTGAAGAATCGGTGGTCATCGGCCATTCCAACGGCGGGCGCATTGCGTTGCATCTGCTGGGCGAGGGGTGTAACTTCCGCATCAAAAAAGCCGTTTTGATGGATGCCGCGGGTTTAAAGCCGCATCGCGGATTTTCGTATTACTATAAGGTGTATACCTATAAGGCGGCTCGCTTCATTTTCTCGTTGCCGGGAATCCGCTCGCTGTTTCCGAACGCGGTGGAAAAGGCACGGCAAAAGCGCGGCTCGGCGGATTACCGCAACGCCTCCCCCGTTATGCGGCAAAGCATGGTGCTCGCCGTAAATCAGGATCTTTCCCGCCTGCTCCCTCTTGTAAAGGCATCTACCTTGCTCATATGGGGTGAAAAGGACACCGCTACGCCGCTGTGCGACGGACAAAAGATGGAACGCTTGATCCCCGATGCGGGTTTGGTCACGTTGGCGGGCGCGGGACACTTCGCCTTTGCCGAGCAATGGCCGCAGTGCAGCCGCGTTTTGGATTCCTTCCTCAAACCTACCCCTTAGGAGTTGATCGTTTATGTTACCCTTGATCGTTAAACTGCTGCTTCTCGCAAGTGCGGCGATCTGCTATAGTGTACAGGCAGTTTACTTTACACATATGCTGCAGTTGAACTCATACCGCGACGAACGGTATATGAACTGGTGCAATGAAAACACCGACCGTCTGGTCTCGGTCAAGCGGTTATTGCCGTTGCTGGCGGCGGTATTGGCGTTTGTTCCGTTGAACGTGACGTTGCGCGACGGCATTGCCGCCGCGGCACTGTTGCTGACCGCCGTGTTGAACCGTCCGCAAAAAGCGAAGAAGCCGTTGGTGGTCACCGCCCGCGTGAAGCGACTGTTTGCGGTAGAAGGGTTGTTGCTGGTTGCCGCGCTCACTGCCGCGTGGTTCTTCTCCCCGTGGCGCGCACTGTTGTTGCTCGGCTTGTTCGGCAGCGTTACATGGTTTTGGGTGCGCATGGCGGCATGGATCGCCTCTCCGATGGAAAAAGCCATTGCACGCCGGTACGTGCAGGATGCGCGCCGCCGTATGGAAGAACGTCCCGATCTCACGGTGATCGGCATTACGGGCAGTTACGGAAAGACCAGCACCAAAAACTTCTTACAAGCGTTGCTCTCGGTGAAGTATAACGTATTAATTACCCCCGAAAACTTTAACACCACGCTCGGTGTGGTGCGTACCATTCGTGAGCATCTGCGCCCTTCCCATCAGATCTTCGTGTGCGAGATGGGTGCTAAAAACGTCGGGGATATCAAGGAGATCTGCGATCTCGTGCATCCCAAGCACGGGATGATCACCTCCATCGGTGAACAGCATTTGGAGACTTTCGGCAGTCTTCAAAACATTATTTCCACAAAATTCGAATTGGCGGATGCCTTACCCGAAGACGGCATTTTATTTTTAAATACCGATAACGAACACATTCGGGAACAAGGACGCACGGCCGTCGGTTACGGATTGGAACACGGCGATTACACCGTCGAAAACATACACACCGATGCGAACGGCACCCATTTCACGGTGGTGAACGCGGCCGAACGGGTGGAATTCACCACGCGTCTGCTCGGCGCACACAACATTCAAAACCTGGTGGGGTGTATCGCCGTGGCACACTGTATGGGCATTGAACTCAAGGACATGGCGTATCCCATTCGTCTCTTGAAGCCCGTGGAACACCGTTTGCAGTTGCTCCCCAACGGGTTTATCGACGATGCGTACAATTCTAACCCCGCAGGGTTCCGTTCGGCACTCGACGTGCTCTCGGGTTTTGAGGGGCAACGCGTGTTGGTCACCCCCGGTATGGTGGAACTCGGTGAGCGGCAGGAAGCACTCAACCGTGAACTCGGCGAATACGCCGCCTCTCGCTGTGACTACGCGATCCTGGTCGGCGAAAAGCAGGCACCGCCGCTGAAAGCGGGCTTGCTGGACGGCGGTTTTGACGAAACGCGTCTGTTCGTCGCTCCCACCTTGAACGAGGCATTGGCGATCCTGGCGGCACTGCCGAGCGAAGGCAAACGTACCGTTCTGCTCGAAAACGATCTGCCCGATAATTTTTAATATGACAAGGAGTTGCTGTCACTTATGAAAACCAAAGTTGCCGTGCTGTTCGGCGGAAAAAGCGTGGAACACGAGGTCTCCATCATTTCGGCATTACAAGCGTACCACGCACTGGATCGCGAAAAATACGAGCCTGTTGCCGTATACCTTTCGAAGGAGAACGGTTGGTACGTGGGCGAGGGTATCGATAAGATCGAATCCTACAAGAACATGAAAGCGTGTCTTGCGGCCGCAACACGGGTAATGCCGATCGCAACGGCAGACGGTGTGGCGTTGCAACGCGTGCCGCAAAAGAAGTTCGGCAACAATACGGTGGCGACCTTCGAAGTGGCCCTTCCCGTGGTGCACGGTACCAACGTGGAGGACGGCACGCTGATGGGTATGCTCGAAATGCTCGGTGTCCCCTATGCCGCTTGCGATGTGACCTCGTCGGCACTGGGTATGGACAAATTCGCCATGAAGGCGGTACTGAAGATGGCGGGCCTTCCCGTGCTGGATGCCGTCACCTACCGCGGGCGCGCCTGGGCGGCAGACAGTGCGACGATACTTAATGAGATCGAAAACCGCTTTTCCTATCCCGTGATCGTGAAGCCCGTAAACCTCGGCTCGTCCGTGGGCATCTCATTAGCACACGACCGTGACTCCCTGCAGACCGCCATGGACAATGCCTGTACCTTTGCCGACCGCGTGCTGGTGGAATCCGCCGTACAGAATCTGCGGGAGATCAACTGTGCCGTATTGGGCGATGCAGACGATGCGATCCCCTCTGTGTGTGAACGTCCCGTCAGTGCAGGCGAAATTCTGGATTTTAAGCAAAAGTATCTGCAAGGCGGTAAAACTGCCGAGGGTATGACCGCCTTGAAGCGCGTCTGCCCCGCGGATATCCCCGATGAACTCGCCGCCCGCGTACAAGATCTTGCGGTAAAAACCTTCCAAGCCCTCGGTTGTTGCGGCGTGTCGCGCATTGATTTCCTGAATAATACCGAAACTGACGAGTTGTACGTGAACGAGATCAACACCATTCCCGGTTCGCTCGCATTTTACCTCTGGGAAGCTTCCGGCCTTTCCTTCCCCGCTTTGCTCGACCGTATGATCGACTTGGCTTTTAAGCGGAAACGTGACCGCGAGGCGCTGAACTTCAGCTTTGAGAGCAATATTCTGGACGGTTTCGGCGGTGCCAAAGGCACCAAAGGAAAAGCGTAGCACCACCCATTGTCTGTAAAGGGCATTTCCTTGTCGGAAATGCCCTTTTATCATTTGTTAAGCATACTGCGCAAAGAAAACAGAGTTTTTTGGTGATTTTGTAGAATTCGGTTTTATCCACAATATCTTGTGTTTTGCTGTTGACACCCAAAACAAAATATGCTAAAATTAGCAAGCATTGATAAAAGGAGATTCAGCGCCCATGAACATTCAAGGATTTCAGAAATTAACGCTTCTCGATTTCCCGACGCATACGGCTTGCACCGTGTTTACGGGCGGTTGCAACCTGCGCTGTCCTTTTTGTCATAACGCCGCATTGGTACGCACCCCCACTGCCCCGAAAATGGAGGAAGACGAGATCTTCACCTATCTCGAACGCCGCCGCGGGATACTGGACGGCGTGTGTATCACGGGCGGAGAACCGTTGTTGCAACCCGACCTTATCCCGTTTCTTTTAAAGGTAAAGGAAATGGGCTATCTTGTGAAGTTGGATACCAACGGTATGCTTCCCGCGCGTCTCGCCGCCGTGCTTGCGGCAGGTGCCGTCGACTACGTGGCCATGGACGTGAAAAGTTCACCTGACGGTTACGCGAAAGCCACCGGCGGTGTCGGTGACGTTACCCCGTTTGAGGAAAGCATGAATCTCCTGCGTGAAAGCGGCATTTCCTATGAATTTCGCACTACGGCAGTGAAAGGCATCCACACGGTGGAGGACTTTTCCGCGATCGCCCGTTGGTTGCGACCCGATGATCCGTATTTTGTCCAACAGTTTGCGGACTCAGGTGAACTGCTCGGTGAAGGCTGTACCGCCTTTTCACCCGAGGAGATGCGTAAGATCCTTTCGGCGGTACAAAAATATCTGCCGGACGCCAGTCTACGTGGTGTCTGAATTACATTATAAAGGAGAAGTAAAGTATGTTTCGTGTAAACAAGCGCGACGGTAAAGTAGCGGAATTTGACATTTCCAAGATCTCGATTGCGATCAAGAAAGCTTTTGAAGCGTGTGATCGCCAGTACAACGACAATATCATCGACTTTTTGGCGTTGAAGGTGACTTCGGATTTTGAGCCGAAGATCGAAAACGGCACAGTCGACGTGGAAGATATTCAGGACAGCGTGGAGACCGTTCTGGTGCAGGCGGGTTATGCCGACGTGGCAAAGGCATACATTCTGTATCGCCGTCAGCGCGAAAAACTGCGTAATATGAAGTCCACCATTCTCGACTACAAGGAGATCGTGGATCAGTACGTGAAGAGCATCGACTGGCGCGTGAAGGAAAACTCCACCGTGACCTATTCGGTCGGCGGTCTGATCCTCAGCAACTCGGGTGCCATCACCGCGAACTACTGGCTGTCGGAGATCTATGACGACGAGATCGCGAATGCTCACAAGAACGCGGATATCCACCTGCACGATCTGTCCATGCTGACGGGTTACTGCGCGGGTTGGTCGCTCAAGCAGTTGATCGAAGAAGGTCTCGGCGGTGTGCCCGGCAAGATCACCTCCGCTCCCGCGAAGCACCTTGCCACCCTGTGTAACCAGATGGTCAACTTCCTCGGCATCATGCAAAACGAGTGGGCGGGCGCGCAAGCGTTCTCCTCCTTCGACACCTATCTTGCCCCCTTCGTCAAGGCGGACAACCTCGATTACGATGCCGTGAAGAAGTGCATTGAGTCCTTCATCTACGGTGTAAACACCCCCAGCCGTTGGGGTACTCAGGCACCGTTCAGCAATATCACGCTGGACTGGACCGTTCCGCAGGATCTGGCGGACGAATACGTCATTATCGGCGGCAAGCGCCAGGATTTTAAGTACGGCGATTGCAAAGCGGAAATGGATATGGTCAACCGCGCGTTCATTGAAACGATGATCGAAGGCGATGCCAACGGTCGCGGCTTCCAGTATCCCATCCCGACCTACTCCATCACCCGTGAGTTCGATTGGTCGGAGACCGAGAACAACAAACTGCTCTTTGAGATGACCTCGAAGTACGGCACCCCCTACTTCTCCAACTACGTAAACAGCGATATGGAACCTTCCGACGTGCGCAGTATGTGCTGCCGTCTGCGTCTGGACCTGCGCGAGTTGCGTAAAAAGTCGGGCGGTTTCTTCGGCAGCGGCGAAAGCACCGGTTCGATCGGTGTCGTGACCATCAACATGCCCCGCATCGCCTACCTGTCCGAAACGGAAGAGGATTTCTACAAGCGTCTCGACCATATGATGGACATTTCTGCCCGCTCTCTCAAGGTCAAACGTACCGTGATCACCAAACTGTTGGATGAAGGTCTGTATCCCTATACCAAGCGTTATCTCGGCACGTTTGAAAACCACTTCTCCACCATCGGTCTGGTAGGTATGAACGAAGCGTGCTTGAACGCGAAGTGGATCCGCAAGGATATGACACATGCCGAGTCGCAGAAATTCACCAAAGACGTGCTGAACCACATGCGTGAGCGTCTGTCGGATTATCAGGAGATGTACGGCGACCTTTACAACCTCGAAGCCACTCCTGCCGAGTCTACCTCCTACCGTCTGGCGAAGCACGACCGTAAGCACTATCCCGACATCATCTGTGCTTCGGATGCCGAAACGCCTTACTACACCAACTCCTCGCACCTGCCCGTCGGTTTCACCGACGATATCTTCACCGCGCTCGATATGCAGGATGAACTGCACACGCTGTACACCTCGGGCACCGTGTTCCACGCCTTCCTCGGTGAAAAACTGCCCGATTGGAAAGCAGCGGCCAACATCGTGCGTAAGATCGCGGAAAACTACCGTCTGCCCTACTACTCCCTGTCCCCCATCTACTCGGTGTGCAAAGAGCACGGGTATATCGCAGGTGAGAAGTTTGCCTGCCCGACTTGCGGTAAGGAGACCGAAGTGTATAGCCGTATCACGGGTTACTATCGCCCCGTGAAGAACTGGAATGCCGGTAAATCGCAAGAGTACAAAGAGCGCCGCTCCTACGTGATCGAAACGTCGGTACTTACCCACGAGGGTCCGCTCGGCTCGGATGCCGCGTGCGACGGCGGCTGTGCAGGTACGCCCGCGCTTCTCGACGGAGTGTATCTCTTCGCCTCCGCTACCTGCCCGAACTGTAAGATCGCAGAAGCCCTGCTCACCAAAGCGGGCATCGCGTACACCAAGGTGTTGGCGGAAGAGAACGTGGTGCTGACCGAATCGCTCGGCATCAAGCAGGCTCCCACACTGGTGTCGGTTGCCGACGGCAAGACCGAAAAGTTCGTTTCGGTGGCAAACATCAAGAAGTTTATCAACGGCTAAAAAATCAAAGGCTGTCGCGTTATGTTGCAGTTGCACCCAAAAGTGCCTTGGCTCCCCTTGTCAGGGGAGCTGGCGGCGTTAGCCGACTGATTGGTAGTCAAACGCTATTTTTATCTCTGCCGCCGTCTTCGGCTTCGCCGAATCCACCTCCCTCGTCAGAGGGAGGCTTTGGATTTGCTTACCCATTGTGCAAAACGCCTTCACGCGGCAGCCTCTTTCTTACGAGGTGACATAAGTATGTATGATATTATCGTTGTGGGTGCCGGCCCTGCGGGGCTGACTGCCGCCATCTATGCCCGCCGCGCCAACAAATCGGTGCTGATCCTGGAAAAAGGCGCCTTCGGCGGGCAGATCACCTTCTCCCCCAAGGTGGAGAATTACCCCGGTTTTGAAAGTGTCAGCGGCAGTGAACTGGCAGACAAACTGGTGGAGCAAACGCTGGCACTCGGCGCGGAGGTGGAGATCGAAACCGTCACCGCCCTGCGTGACGAAAACGGCGTTAAGACCGTAGAGACCGAAGACGGCAACACCTACGAAGCGAGGGCGGTCATTCTCGCACTCGGTGCGAAACACCGCCATTTGGGCCTTGCCAATGAAGAAGAATTTATCGGTGACGGTATCTCCTTCTGTGCCGTATGCGACGGCGCGTTTTACGCAGGCAAGACGGTCGGTCTGGTCGGCGGCGGCAATTCTGCGTTGCAAGAAGCCATTTTGCTGTCCGAGACCAGTGAGCACGTCTACGTGATCCAAAACCTGCCGTATCTGACGGGTGAACAGCGGTTGCAGGAAGTGATTGCCGAACGCGAAAACATCACCGTGCTGACCGAAACGCTCGTGACCGCCATTCCTGCGGGCGATGCGTTCACGGGTGTGGAGATCACGAACACGGCCGACAACACTACCCGCACCCTGCCGCTGGACGGCTTGTTCGTCGCCATCGGTCTGGAGCCCGAAAACGAGGCGTTCTCGGATATGGCGGCGCTGGATGCGGCGGGGTACTTCGATTCCGCCGAAGATTGCCTGACCAAAACAGCGGGTGTCTTCGTTGCGGGCGACTGCCGCCGCAAAGGCGTGCGACAGGTCACCACCGCCACGGGCGACGGTGCCACCGCCGCGATCGCCGCCTGCCGTTATTTGGACACTCTCTAAACAACGTCTTGACAATCCGTATCACGCGTGATACAATAACATTCCAATATGACACCGTTTCCTTTCCGCAGCGTACATCTTAAAGTGTTCTTTAAGATGGGGCAGCGAAGTCGCTGTCTCGTTTTTAGACCTGTATTCCGCTTTCGACCTTGGTCGAAAGCGCTACCCTGATGTCGCGCCGTCGAGCAACCAATCACTTCGTGATTTCAGGCTCGCCTTTGCTCTATCAGGACATTTTGTGCGGAAAGGAGACGGTGTCTTTTTATCGAAAAGGAGGGCGTTGTATGCAGATCCAAAACGGTACGGTTGAGTTTGAACCCCACGATATGTGGTTTGTAAAACGCGTCGGATTTGAAGCGGCTTGTGAGATGGTGCTCGATTATACCTCGCAAAACGATCTGCCGTTTTTGTACGACCCCCATCAACTCGCCCACTTTTTGCACCTCCCCCGCCGCCGCTTGTTTCGTTGGTTCCGTGACGTTTCCTCTTGTTATACACCGATCGCGTTGGCAAAGAAAAACGGCGGTGTACGGCATCTGCACGTGCCCGTCGACCCGCTTATGATCGCACAGCAGCGTATCCTGCGGGACATCGTGTCCCGTCTGCCGATCTCGCGCTACGCCACTGCCTATGTGAAAGGAAAGCGTCTGACGGACAACGCGTCTCCCCACTGCGGTCACCGCTATCTTTTGAAACTGGACATCACCGATTTCTTCGGGAGTATTCGGTTCGATCAGGTGTACGCCTCGGCGTTCAATACCACCCGTTTCCCGAAATTGATCGGTGTGATGCTGACGTCGCTGTGCTGTTACGAAGACGTACTCCCGCAGGGTGCCCCCACTTCACCGGCACTTTCCAACGTGGTCATGCGACGATTTGACGACCGTATCGGTGAATGGTGCAAAGCACACGGTATCACCTACACCCGCTACTGTGACGATATGACCTTCTCCTCGGACAAGCCGCTGTACGCCGTGTATCAAAAGGTACGCGGTATGCTTGCCGATATGGGACTGTCCTTGAATGAGAAAAAAACGCGCTTCGTCACCCATGCCTCCCGTCAGAGTGTCACGGGGTTGACAGTGAACGAACGCGTTACGGTATCGAGCGACTACAAACGCGATCTACGCCAGCAGGTGCACTACGCGTTGAAATTCGGATTTGCCGATGCACTCGCCAAACGGGGCGATCTCTCGTTTGAAAACGGCGATCACTACGCCCGTCATTTGATCGGGCGGGTACGCTACGTCTTGCAGATCGAACCGCACAACACGTGGTTTCGCGAAGTGTTGCCGCGTCTGCTGTGGAGATAAAAAACCACCCGTAAGGCGGGTGCGGTTAGGGATAAAAATGGAGAGAATGTATCTTGAGCGGTACATTCTCTCCTTGTGTTTTGTGGATATTCACTTATCCTTGAAAGGTGCTGTGACCCTTGGCCCCCTTGTTAAAGGGGGCTGGCATTCGCCGCCCGTGAAACGGGTGGGCGAATGACTGGGGGATTCTCTACGGTTGAGCACTCACTACAAGTGCCACTACTACGCACAAAATTACGCGCGCCGCCAAACTACCCCTCCGGATTTTCCGTGGCACGAGCCACGAAAAATCCATCTCCCCTGACAAGGGGAGGCTTGGGTTCGCTCCAGTTCCCCGTGAAGCGCTGCTCGAAACGCTGGAACTTTACTTCTTGTCACTGAACATCGACACGGACACGCTGTACGGCGTTCAGCAAGGTGATAATGGGCTTAGTATGGTACTCAGCGGGTACGATGCGGACGGACACGACTGCTTTAACGAGTTGTCCTCTTTGTGTATGGACGCTTCGTTGGAACTCGGCGTGATCGACCCGAAGATCAACCTGCGCGTCAGCAAAAACACGCCCGATCGGCTGTATGAATACGGCACCAAGATGACCAAGAAGGGGCTTGGATTCCCGCAATACTGCAACGATGACGTGATCATCCCTGCCTTGATCAAACTGGGCTACCGCCCCGAAGATGCCCAAAACTACACCGTTGCCGCGTGTTGGGAACCGATCATTCCCGGTTTCGGTTACGATATTCCCAACATGGGCGTGACCGACCTTGCCGCCATTACGGCAACCGCCGTGAACGAGCATTTGGCTGAATGCGACACCTTTGAACAGTTGATGTCGTTCGTGGAAGCAGGTCTTATCCGCTGTGCGGAGGAAATGAGCACGTGGGAAGCGCCGCTTCGCCCCTATTCCCCGCTGATGTCCCTTATGACCTACGGCTGTATGGAAAGCGGACGTGACGTGTCACGCGGCGGTGCACGGTATAACAATTTCGGCTCCCACGGTGCAGGCATCTCCACTGCCGTGGATTCGCTGGCGGCGATCAAGAAATTGGTCTTTGAAGAAAAGGTGCTCGATAAAGCGGAGTTGCTGGATGCGCTGGCGAAGAACTTCGACGGGTACACGCCTCTGCGTAACCGCTTGCGCGATTGTCCGAAGATGGGCAACGACAATTCGTTTGCCGACGATATTGCAGGCGACCTTCTGCGCCGTTACGCAGGCGCACTCAACGGTCGTCCCAATACAGCGGGCGGTGTGTGGCGCGCCGGTACGGGCAGTGCACAAATGTATATTCGCTATGCTAAAGAGTGCCCCGCCACGGCGGACGGACGCCTTGCAGGTGAGCCGTACGCGTGCAGTTTTTCTCCTTCCATTGCCGCGCGTATCAACGGGCCGCTGTCGGTGATTCGTTCGTTCACGAAACACGACCTCACCGAAACCATCAACGGCGGCCCTACCACCATCGAACTGCACGACAACGTGTTCCGCAACGCCGAAGGCGAAGCGAAGGTGGCGGCACTGGTGAAACTATTCGTGTTATCGGGCGGTCATCAATTACAGCTCAACGCCATCAACCGCGACCGCCTGATCGAGGCACAGCAACACCCCGAACGGCACCCCAATCTGGTGGTGCGCGTGTGGGGCTGGAGCGGGTATTTCTGCGAACTGGATCTCCCCTTCCAAAACCATATTATCTCCCGCACGGAATTTACGGTATAAAAAGACAGGGCATACAACTTTCTACAGTCGCGTGCCCTGTCTTTCATTACATTCTGCCCTTCAGGTATTCCGACGGCGTAATACCGCGCTGTTCTTTAAACATACGGTTGAAGGTGCTGACGGAAGCAAACCCCGCCTCCAGCGCCAAATCGGCCATCGTAGTCTTTTTTTCGTTAACATGTTCCAGCCGATCACATACCCACGAGATACGGTACATAGCTAAGAATCGCCGAAAATGCATAGTCGTCAGGTTACTGATAATGGAAGACAAATACTTCTCATGATATCCCAGTTCTTGTGCCATCATTTTCAGCGAGATATCCTGTCTAAAATTTTCGGCAACGTATTCCACTACACGCCGATAAGTATTTTGTTCCTTACCAATATCCACCTGCGGGTCACACAACGGAAAATATGCAGCATATACCAGGTTCAACAAGCCGGTCACCAACAACGTATCGTCAGCATCCGCCTCCAGCATCGCATCAAAAAGCGGACGGTACGCACGGGCATCAATTACCGTAACCGCGGGACGGCGCTTCCCCAATTTTTGAAAAAATAACGGCACAAGTTCTGCCGAGTGCATCACGTACTGGGTGGTATTGTGCGCGGTCGGCGAGAAACCGTGTGCATCATATGGTAGCGCAAATGCAACGTGCCCCTCCGGCACAGCAACGACCTTTCCGTTTATGGAGGCTGTGAGCGTTCCGGATCGCACAAAGAAAAATTCAACATACCGATGTACATTCGGCACAATATACCAATCTTCCTTTGTCCAACAGCTAAAGAAATCACCGCGCCCTTCGTTTTCTTTTTGGTATTCAAGAGGAATATGAAACACGACCATCACCTTACCTTTTGATATAAAGATATCTTGTTTCGCGTAGATTGTCAAGAAATATCGTGGTAAAATTTTCTTACAAACCAGAGAGGATGATTTGGCATGAAACGTCAATGGACAAAAGAAGAAATTTGGACTTGGTACAACGAACAACCGTGGATTCGCGGTTTTAACACCTTTCACGCGCACTGCGTGAACGGTATTGCACTGTGGCAGACCTACAACCACAAGGCGGTATTCGAGCAGGTGGAACGCGAATTTGCACTGGCACAAGAGACAGGCTTTAACGCGATCCGCCTTATCTCCTGCTTTGACGTGTGGAAAGCAGAGCACAATGCGTATCTGCAGCATTTAGAGGAATACCTCACCTTAGCGGACAAATACGGTTTAAAGGCGCTGTTCCTCTTGGGCGGGGACGGTCTGGATACGAAAAAAGAATACGCGCCGCCCGCACTTGGTGAACAGCCGGTGGACTGGGGCTGGCACGGCGGGCGCGGCAACAGCGGTTTTGCCATCGAGCATCAAGGAGTCGCTTACAGTCTGCTGGATGAAGACGAAAACTACCGTGAGGACTTTTTTGCCATGATCCGCGAAATGGCACACCTGTACGGACAAGACCCCCGCGTGCAGGCGTGGGACGTGTGGAACGAGATCGGCGGCGGTAACCGCGGTATGCTCAGCGCGCCGTATATGAAGCGTGCGTTCGATATTCTGCGCGAGGAGGACGTGATCCAGCCGTTGACCGCCTGCTGCTTCACCTGGGGCGATTACGATATGACCACCGAAGAGGTGGAACTGCTGGCGCTTTCGATGTCGGACATCATCAGTATCCACTGCTACCAACCCTATGCACAAACGGTGGCGATCCTCGAACGAATCAAGGAGGAGTACGGCCGTCCCATTCTTTGCACCGAATGGCTGCACCGTATCGGCAATAACAATGTGGAGGAGATCTTCCCCCTCTTCTATCTCGAAAAGGTCGGGTGTTACAACTGGGGACTGGTGCAAAGTTATTACCAGTCGCACGAACCGCACGCCTGCTTCTGGCCGCTGATCGCCGACCCGCATCATCAAAGCGATCTGAAACTGCACATGTGGCAGCACGACCTCTTCCGCTTTAACGGTTTGCCGTATATTGCCAAAGAGGTGGCGCTGATCAAACAGTTTGCCGACCGTGCGGACAAAAAATGGGCAGCGGCACATACCAACGATTAACCTTTCCCTTTTTGGCCGTAAAGGCAAACAAAGTGAGGTAATGTATTATGCCGCGTAACCGAAATTTGTCCTATCGCCGTATTTTTGCCATTGCCGCACCGATCATTCTGCAAAACAGCATTTCAAGCTGCGCCTCGCTGGTAGACAATCTGATGGTGGGGAGTCTCGGCAGCGAAGTGATTGGCGGCATCTCGATCGCAGGGCAGATACTGAACGTGTATACCTTCCTTATCTTGGGGCTGGCAGCAGGTGCCGGCGTATTCGGCGCACAGTTTCACGGTGCAAACGACACGGCGGGTGTACAGCACTGTTTTCGTCTGCGACTTCTGCTCACCGAAGGTATAACGTTGCTTGCGATACCGCTGCTTTGGTTTGGCGCGCCCCTGCTGATCCGTCCGTTTTTGACGGCGCAAAGCGATCCCGTCGTATGGGAGCAGACAATGACGCACGCGCGGGAATATCTGTTACTTATGCTCGCGGGTCTGCCGTTTTTCGCACTCACACAATGCTACGCTGCCACCCTGCGCGAGGGCGGCGACGTGCGCTTGCCAATGATAGCTTCCATAGCCGGTGTGGCGGTGAATGTCCTCTTCAACTATCTGCTGATCTACGGGATCGGCCCCTTCCCCGCTCTCGGGGTACGCGGCGCGGCGCTCGCCACCGCGTTGTCGCGTTTGGTTGAGATCGGCATATTGATATACGGGACGCATCGCAGAAGGGCGTATTACGCCTTTGCAAAACACTTGTACCGTTTCACTCCCACTCCTGCCGCACTGGTGAAAAACATCCTAATCAAGAGTGCTCCGCTCGCGTTGAATCAGCTTATGTTCAGCTTGGGCGAAACGCTTTTGAATCGCTACTATTCCACCACGTCCGAAGACGCTATGGTGGCAATGAACGTTGCGTGCACCTATTGGAACTTCTTTGCGACGGTGTTCATTTCCTTCGGCAGTGTGATCGGCATTTTGGTGGGACACGAACTCGGTTGCCGTGCGTTTGACAAAGCAACGCAGAGTTTCTACACCCTTCGGCGGTTGACACTTCTCGTCGCCGCAGCAACGGCTCTCCTGTACGCGGCGGCCGCCCTTCCGCTGCCCGACTGGTATGCCATAACCCCTCTGCAACAACAGAGCGTACGCATACTTATGTGGATACAAGCCATCTGTATGCCGCTTGTGGGATACGCACAAGCCGCATTTTCCGCCCTCAGAGCCGGCGGCATGACCGGCACTACTATGATGATCGACGTGGGGGCAATCTGGCTCGTCAAGTTGCCGATCGCTATCGTACTGTCTTCCATGGGTCTTCCCCTCATCACGGTGTACGCGGGGGTACAAATTACCGAACTCGTAAAAGTCCTGTTCGGCGGTATCACCATCCGATCCGGTCGATGGCTGCACTGTGTGATCGCAGACAAAGAACAAAACACGACCGCGGATGTCTCTTGACGAGACACCCGCGGTCGTTAATTTTTCTATTACAGCCAACCGGCGATCAACGCCACGGCGATCACTGCCGCCAGTACGATGCGGTACCAACCGAACACCTTGAAATCGTGTTTCTTGATATACCCCATCAAAAAGCGGATCGCGAGCACCGACACCACGAAGGCGACAAGCGTCCCCACCGCCAGCAGGATCCACTCTTCCGACGTAAACGGTTCCGTTGCGTCGTCCAACATGAATTTCAGCACCTTCAACCCACTGGCACCTGCCATTGCAGGAATCGCCATAAAGAAGGAGAATTCCGCCGCTACCGCACGGGAGGTGCCGAGCAAGGACGAACCCAGAATGGTCGACCCCGAACGTGAGGTACCGGGAATCAACGACAAGCACTGAAATGCACCGATACCGAACGCGCGTGCATAAGAGATCTCCTCGAGCGACTGCACCTTCGTTTTGGGCGGGAATGTCTCTAAGAGAAGGAAACCCACACCGTAGACGAACAGCGTAACGGCGATCACGAGCGGTGTGGACAACACGTTGTCCACCAATTCCTCGATAGTGAAACCGACGATCGCCGTCGGAATACTGGCCACCAGCACTTTACTCCACAGTACCCACGTACCTTTCTTCTCCTGCTTGTTCTTTTTTTGAGAAAACGGATTGAGTTTGTGAAAATACAGTACCAACACCGCCAAAATGGAGCCAAGCTGAATGACCACCTTGAAAATGTTAAAAAACTCCTCGCGCACGTTCATCGGCCATACCGCATCAAGCAGAAGGATGTGGCCCGTACTGCTGATGGGCAACCATTCGGTGATGCCTTGCACGATACCTTGCAAAAACGTCTTTATCAGTTCCAGAATAAACACAACAGCACCTCTTTTTCATTTTGACAAAACAACTGCCGCACAAAGCGGCGGCAGTTGTTTTCTTTCATTTCAATTACAGATCCATTTCGTTGAGCAGATCACGCAGAAGGATCAACTCGTCTGCCGACAGCGTCACGCCCTTGCTCGCCTTCGCATGCTCGGGAGCCCAGTCACGAATGTCGTATTTGGGAGTGTTATCGTTCCAACTCACGAGATTGATCTCCTTCGACCAACCCGACGGGGACTGCGACAACACACCGCACTCCTTCAAGATCTCAAATTTGATTTCTGCCATTTTGAAGCACTCCTTACACTATGTTAATTTTAAGAACTAACCTATCCTCGCGCCAACCATTTTTGCAACCAGTCACGCGTTTTCTTCGGTGATTTCATTTCCCGTGAAATCGGTTTCGAGACGCCGCTTTGGGCAGGGGGAATCACACTGTCCTGCGGCGGTTCAAAAAAAGTCGGCAACGTCTGCCGCGGCAGACGCTTGTTCCACGGCGGCGGCCGAGCGTTCGAGCTCATCCGCCAGTTCGATCAGCCGTTGTTCCGCACGGCTGTTTTGCGCCGTCAACGCCTCTTCGGCGGCGGAAATCTCCTTTGCCGCCACGTCCAATGCACCGCTCAATGCGGTAATGGATTGGGATAGTGAAGAAAGGCGGGCCGAACAACGCTCGTTCGCCTCTTCCAAGAACCGCGCCCCCATGCCGCGCACTTCCACTACAAAACGGCCAACCTCATTCACCAGTTCGTGGTACCGTTTATTTTCCGCTTGCACCCGCTGCTTTTCGGTTCGCAAAGCCGCCAGTTCACGCCGCAATTCCTGTTCGGTCGCTGCCGCTTGCTGCGCCGCTTCCCGCTTCACCTTCGCGTTTTGCGTTTCCAATTCCGCTACGCGTGCCACAAGTGCCGCGTGGGATTTGCGCGCTTCCTCCGTCTCTGCCAACTGAATGCGAAGCTCACGGTTAGCCTCATATTGTTCGTTGATCAGTGCTTGCAGTTTTTCCTGCTCTTTCCGTTCGGCCAGCAGTGTGGCATGCTGTTCCTCCAGTGCGGCATTCGCCTCACCCAAAGCCTTTTCATATGCCTCGTGTTCAGCCGCCGCCGCTTGCTGTTGCAGCGCCAATTCACGGCTGTGCTCTTCCTGCAACGCGTTGATATAGGTCAACACGTCTTCCTTGTTAAAGCCGCCGAATTTGGAACGAAAGCCGCAATTTTCAGCCATACTCCCATTCCTCTCCTTATGAATATATTTATACGCTACCCAGTATACCACACTATTTTAAAAAACACAAGGAAAATTTTTCAATCGTTCGTCACGTCTCCGTTACCGGATACGGGAATGGCTTCGCCGAGGTAAGTCGGTTTAGGCTGAAAGAGCGATGAAAAGTAGTCTTTTACCCGTGCGAGCACCTCACGCAGGTCCCGTTTTGCCTGCCCGGAATAGGTCTGATAGTCCGCATTTACCCCATAGGCTTCCAACCCCAACTGCTCGGCAATATACAATGCGCGGTACAAATGATATTCCTGCGTGACCACCACGATCTTTTTCGCACCGAACACGTCACGCGCGCGGTACATACTCTCGTACGTGGAAAATCCCGCATGATCCATAAACACGTCGGCGGACGGTACACCCGCCTCTACGGCATACGCCTTCATCGTTTCGACCTCGTTATACTCCTCCCGTCCGTGGTCGCCGCTCATCAGCAGTTTGGGAGCCACACCGTCTTCGTACAGTGCCACACCGCGCTGTAAGCGGTCACGCAACATCGCGCTCGGCGTGCCGTCGTCACGCACCAGACAACCGAGCACCACCACGCAATCCACATCTTCGAGTACCGACGCTTCTTCGGGAGTTAATATCCGCTTTGCGCCCGCCGCTTTGACGTGGGCATTGATGCCGAACACGGCGACTGCCGTCACGGCAACGATACAACCCACAGCGGTGAGCAACAAACGCACCGTCTTACTTTTCACTGTCATTCCTCTTTTCACATATTCTCGTTTCTGAGTGCATCAATGGGGTTTTCTCGCCGAATCTTTTTCATGGCGTACACCATGGTCACAAACACCACCAAAAAGACACTGCACACCGCCACCGCCACGGCACCCCACGGCATTTGAAACGCGGTCTCGTACCCCTCATTGATCGCGAGATGGATCAAATAGGTCACACCGAACGAGACGGGCAGACCCCACACGAGCGCTTTACCGCCGTACAGCAGACACTCGTAATTCATCATCTGCCGAAATCCCTTTTGCGTCATTCCCACCGAGCGGAGCATCGCCAGTTCGCGGCGGCGCAAAGCGATATTGGTGGAAATGGTGTTGAACACGTTGGCCGCGGCGATCAGCGAGATCAACACGATAAACCCGTAAGAAAACACGCGGATGATGAGAATGGTGTTGCGGTCGTTTTCCGCCTGCACGGCATAGTCCTCTAACCCGACTTCCGACAGACCTTGTTCCGCTAAAAAGTTGCGGATGGCTGTGCAAGCGGCGGCGTGATCCTCCGCTTTCATCATCACCTGCGGTGTGGCAGGGCGTTCGCCCTCCGGGAGAAGAGTGTTTATCGCACTGTACGGGAAAAGCAACAGCAGATCGGGGTTGGTATCCACAAAATACGGGCGATCGTACAATACGGCACCGAAAGGTGCCGACACCGTGACCGTCGCTTCGTCATACGGCATTTCCAAATACGTAGGCGGTTCACCCGGTTTTATATACCGCACCATACGCCGTCCGTTTTCATCAAAATAGGTCTCCCACGAGTGATAACCTTCAGGTTCACTCACAAACTCAGCCGAAAACGTCCCTTGCGTCTTTTCCAACACCCGCATGGTCACGTAGCGTTCTTCCGTCCGATCAAACATCACGTTATTATCGATCGCCACACCGAGGGGGGCGGCAGGGTCCATAAACGTGGCAGGTGACAGCCCGTTTTGCTCTAAAAAGGTGCGATATTCCGCATCTTCCACGAAATAGGTATACACGTATACCTCATTTGCTTGCTTAGAAGTGTAAAGGTTATTCGCTTTATACCTTTCGGTCAGTACGGCTTCGTCCACCGTGCTTTGCATCACCATGCCGTCCACGTACACCGCCTCGTCGATCAGCGGTATATCCCGAAACGAATCGGTCAGGGTACCGATGGACAGCGGACTATCCGCATCAGGTTGATAGCGAATATCAAAGCCGAAGGTCTCAAACCCGCCCTCGACCGAGGCGGTGAGATAGGAACAGAAGGCGGATGCCGAAATGAACAGCACCACGCTCATAAACAAACTGACCACCGTGGCGCGGTACTTTTTACGACTGCGCCGAAAGTATTTGCTTGCCAATGCACCCGGCAAGCCGAACACCTTTACAGCGAATTTTGACGTTGCGCGCCCGCGCCCCTTTTCGACAATATCCCGATTTTGACGTATCGCTTCGACCGCCGTCACGCGGGTGGCACGTTTAGCGGGGATCCACGCTGAAATGAGCACGGTTATCATCGCCACCGCAGCGGCAATGATGACCGAGAGGAGTGAGACGTGCATCTGCATCGGCACTGCGAACCCGAGCGAGCGAAATTTATTACCGATAAGAGCAAGCGTCACCGCCATGCCGCCGATACCGCATCCGATACCGATGGGGATCCCCACGGCGGCCACCGCCGCCGCTTCAAAAAAGACGGTGCCGCGCAGTTGCTTTTTGGTAGCACCGATGGAAGACAGCAGGCCGAATTGGCGGGTGCGCTCCGCCACCGAAATGGAAAATGCGTTGTAGATCAGCGATACGGAACCGAACATGATCAATACGATGACGATAGCGGCAAGCGAGTACAGCAGGGTGGAAAATCCGCTGTACCGCGAAATACCCGTATACATCAGCACGTCCGAGTTGACCGATCCCGCAAAGCCCCGCTCTTCAACGAAGGCGTATACCGTTTTCGGTTCTTTCAGCTTATAATATACGTCCCGTACGGTATCCTCTTCCCCCTCTGCGACCGTCAGCACGGTGTAGCCGGGAGCGGTATACTCCTCAAACGAGGGACGCTCGTAAAAGCCCACGACCGTCACGGTACGGCTCTCACCGTTCAAAACGAAGGTCTCACCCGCCGCACCGTCCTCTTCCGCAATGAACGGGTTTTGTTGGGTCAGCGTGACCCCGTCGTACTGCCGCTCGCCGAGCGACAGCGTGAGGATATCCCCTACGGCGTAACGCACGCCGCCGTTCAGTGCCACGTGGGTGGGCAGTATCACCTCACCCCCGTTTTGCGGCAGACGTCCCGCCGTAAGATGTACCGGCATCCGCTCAAAGAAGCCGTCCGACACACCGCTGACGTACACGTACGGTTTATATTCGTTGACACATCCCTCTAAAACAGCGTAACCGTGTGACGCACTCCACACGGCGCTTTCCAGTCGGTCGTCCTTTTTTAGCGTCTGCCACTCCTCAGCGGTAACGTCCAGTGCCGATGCGTGCCAGTCACCGTCCGAATACACCGCATTGTTGTAGGCAAACCGTTGCATACTCGATGCAAAGGTGGTCACCGCGCAGATCATCGCGGCCGACAGCACGATACCGATCACCGTAACCACCGTACGGGTGGGATTCTTTTTGAGCGACTGCAACGTCACTTTATGAAACACGTTCACGGGCGGATCACCTCATCCCGTGTAATGCGTCCGTCTTCGATCGCCAAAATGCGGTCTGCCATCAAGGCAATATTTTCGTCGTGCGTAATAACGATCAATGTCTGGCGGTACTTTTGGTTGGACGTCTTCAGCAATTCCACGATCTCGCGGCTGTTTTGCGAATCCAAATTGCCCGTAGGCTCGTCCGCCAGTACCACGGCGGGCGCATTGATAAGCGCTCGCCCGATGGATACCCGCTGTTGCTGTCCGCCCGAAAGTTCGTTGGGCAGATGTCGCTCACGTCCGTTCAGTTTCAACGTGACAAGCAGCTGGGCCAGCCGTTCCCGATTGACCTCGCGCCCGTCCATCAGTACGGGCAGGGTGATGTTTTCGGTCACGTTCAGGACGGGAATCAGATTGTAAAACTGATAGATCAGCCCCACCTGACGGCGGCGAAAGATCGCCAGTTGTTCCTCGTTCTGTGCATATACGTCACAGCCGTCCACAAACACCTTCCCTGCCGTGGGACGGTCCACACCGCCCAAAATGTGCAACAGTGTGGATTTGCCCGATCCCGACGGGCCGATGATCGCCACAAACTGTCCTTTCTCTACCGAAAAGGACACGTCATCCAAGGCTTTGACTTGATTTTCACCTTTGCCGTAAATTTTGGAAAGGTGTTCTACGCGTAAGATCTCCATCGTGTACCCCCTTAAACTTGTTAGGTACAGCGTATCATGAGAAGATGACACGGCGGTGACAGAAAAGTGACGATTTTGTCACTTTAGAAAACCCTATACTACACTTTTATAAAACCGCATGGTGAACGCGGCACCGCCTGCGGTATTTTCCGCCGTCAGCGTGCCGTTTTGCGCGGTGACGATGCGGCGCGCCAATGCCAATCCCACACCGAAACTCTGCTCACCTGCGTTCTTGCCTTTGTAAAAGCGGTCGAAAATATGCGGCAGATCGGCAGGATCGATTCCGCCGCCGCTGTCCTGCACGCGAATTTCCGTATACAGTGCATTTTCAGAGGCGGTAACGGCGATCGTGCCGCCGACGGGGGTATGTTCGGTACAGTTTTTGACAATGTTGATGAGCGCCTCTCCCGTCCACGCTACGTCTCCCAAAAACTGCCCCTGTGCTTCGACCGTCACCGTTTGGTTCCGCAATTCGGTGGTAACGGCAAGCGGAGCAATGGCCGTGTGTACAAGCGTGTCAAGGGAAACCACTTCACGCTGAAATTTGACCGTTCCCGCGTCCAGGCGGGACATCTTCAAAAGTGACGTGATCAACCAATCCATACGGGACAGCAACGAGAGCAATTCGCGGGTGAGTTCTGCACGGCGCTTGCCGTCCTCTTCTTCTCCCAGCAGTTGTACCAGCAGATTGACGGCCGTGAGCGGGGTGCGAATTTGGTGCGAAATATCGGCAATCGCTTCTGCCAGTTGCACCTTATCGTTTTGCAACAGATGCCGCTGTTCCCGCAGGCGTACGGTCATTTTCTGCAACTCGCTTTGCAATATGCCAAGTTCACCTTCGGCATAGTGATCGAACGAGACCGCCTCCTCCGCACCATGCAGTACGCGGTCGATCTCTTCGGAGAGCGTGGCAATTCGCCGATATCGCTGTAAAGTAGAAATACTGTACACCGATATCGACAACACCGAGAATATCAAGACGAACCACCCAAACGGCGCATACCACCAAAATGCTACCGCGGTGAAGACACCGCACAGCAAGCACTGCATCCAAAGCGTATTTCGAATCTCACGGTTTCTCAAAAAGCGCATCATACGTCCACCTTATAGCCCAGACCTCGTACGGTTTTGATGAGCGTCGGCGCTTGGGGATCGTCCTCGATCTTTTCACGCAAACGCTTGATGTATACGGTCAGCGTATTGTCGTTGACAAACTCCCCCGCCGCATCCCACAGCGCATCCAACAGCTGTGCGCGGGACAGCAATTGTCCGCGGTTGTTTAAAAACACCAGCAACAAGCGGTATTCGAGTGCCGACAAAAACAGGTCGCGCCCGTCCTTGGTGGCCGTGCCTTTCACGGTATCCACCGTCACGTTACCGAGGCGTACCACCCCGCCGCCGCTCTTAGTGAGGCGTAGAATATTCTTGATGCGGCTGACCAATTCCCGCGGGCGAAAAGGTTTGGCGATATAATCATCCGCACCCAGCTCAAACCCCGTGACGGTGGAGAATTCATCGTCGGAAGCGGTGAGAAAGATCACCGGCAGACCATACTCGGATTTGACGGCGCGGCAGACGGCAAACCCGTTGCCGTCCGCCAGCGATACATCAAGCAATACGAGATCAAAGGTGCGCTCCGCCAGCATGGCGAGTGCCTCGCTCTGCCCTGCGGCACTGTGCACCGCAAACCCTTCGCCTGCCAAAAATGCCGACAGATGGGACACGATATTCTTATCATCTTCAACCAGCAAAATGGTCATTCTCGCTCACCTCGCGTTCAGTATAACATAGGTCATACCAAAAATCTACCACAAATTGTGAATAGCGCGTTCCGACACGGACATACTGTAACAAACCAAATAAAGGAGAGAGCACCATGACCTTTACGCAAAAAGAGACCACCCTGCTGAAAGACCTGAAGTCGCAAGAAGAACTCTGCATTGAAAAGTACGGCAAATACGCCGCCGACGCGTGTGACGGCGAACTGAAAAACCTGTTCACCACCATCCGTTCGACCGAACAACAGCATCTTTCTACCGTGAACGGCTATCTGGGCGAGACCTCCCCTGCCGCGACTGCACCCGTACCCGAAACCAGCGGTTGCGGCAATCAGGACAAATTTCTGTGTCAGGATGCGCTGACGATGGAAAAGCACGTATCGTCGGTCTATGACGTGTGCATTTTCGAGTTCAGCGACACGGCGGTGCGTCAAAAGTTGAATCAGATCCAGGCGGACGAACAAAAGCACGGCGAAATGATCTATCAGTATATGTCCAAACACGGTATGTACTAAGTATAGCAACACAAACCCGAATAGCAAACAAAAGCACCCCCTCTCCGTCACGCTTTGCGTGCCACCTCTCCCCAAGGGGCGAGGCAAGAGAGTGGGTGCTTATTTTTTCTTGGGTGCTTTTAAAACGCACAGGCGTTGACCCCCATTCGCCGTCGGTTTGCGTGGGCACGTACGGATACCGCACTTCAAAAGGAATCCCCAACGTGTCGATATAGCGGATATTCTCAAGGATCCGCCGATTGGATGCCCCCGTGCAAGCGATATGCACCTGCTCATCGATCGCTTTGATATCCAAAAGGTTGCCACGTTTCATCACCTCATCCTCAGTGTAGCACGTGTTCTCCACGCAAGAAATGCACGCATCCCGCAAAAAGATGCACAAAACCGTCATTGACAAGCGACACGTGTTCTGTTACACTCTTTTTGAGGTGAAGAGTATGCGTAACGAGCTGTGCATTCGGCAGATAACCGACGTATTTTATCTGCGGACCGACCGCTGGGAACGCCCGCAACCGCGTACGCGAGCGTTGGACGGAGCCATCCTGTTTTGCGAGGGCGAAATTGAGTATTACTTTGGCAACACCACCGTCACGGCGCGAGCAGGTGACCTTTTGCTGCTACCCGGCAATGTCCCCTACGCAGGGCGCAAGCTCAGCCGCTACGTCGCGTTTTACGTGTTAAATTTCGAATGCACGTCCCCTACCGCTTTTGAAGATCTGGGAACACCGTGCACCGTCCCGCTGACGGACTACGAAACGATTCACTCGCAGTTTGCCGACGCACTGACGGTATGGACACGTCGCCCTATCGACAGCGACTTGCGTCTGAAATCGTTCGCCTATTCTCTCTTGTGTTCACGGTTCGGGCACAGCGCACCGCGCACCGCCTCCGTCACCGACGATATTCTCGCCTACGTTGCTGACAACCTGCACGATTCCGCCATGACGGTGACAACGCTATGCCGCCGCTTTTACATCTCGGAATCGCAGTTGAGGCGTAACGTCTGTAAAGCCACGGGACTTAACCCCAACGAATACATCTTGCTGTTACGGTTGAGCCGCGCCAAAAGTGCTTTGCTTTGCACCCAAAAATCGGTAAAGCAGATCGCAGAAGATTGCGGGTTTGCCTCCCCCTACTATTTCACTCGACGCTTCACCGCACGGTACGGGCTGTCCCCCACCGCCTGGCGCAAGACCTATGCCGACGTATAAAAAAGCCACCCGTACGGCGGGTGCGGTTAGGGATTTGGGACTTGCGCCTTGGCTCCCCTTGTCAGGCAAATTCCCCCGTGTGCGGGGGAAATGTCTGCGAAGCAGACTGGAGTGGTAACATAAAAGTGTAGTCGACAAATTCACCCAAAAGAGATATAAT
>CAZESL010000013.1:0-29897 GCA_964515215.1 uncultured Eubacteriales bacterium | reverse complement strand
CTGCTCGGCTTCTTGATATCCAACTTCATCTATGGTGCGATATCTTCCACAGTTTCCAAGTTGGAGGAAATCAATACCGCTGTTCAGCCGGTGACATTCCTGTTCTTGTTCGGCTTTATGGTGGTTATCTTCTCTATGACCGGCGGCAGTGTGGACAATGTTTTGATGACCGTTTGTTCCTACCTTCCGTTTACTTCACCGATGGCTATGTTTACAAGGATCGCTATGAGCACGGTGCCTTGGTATGAGATCGTAATCTCCATCGGCATTTTGGTTGCATCCACCTTTGGAATCGGAATTCTATCCGCTAAGATCTACCGTGTAGGTGTTCTTATGTACGGAACCTCTCCCAAGATCGGCAATATCATTAAAGCCGTTTGGAAAGCGTAGGGTGGATACATATAGAGCCGAAAACATCGGATAGCCGCACGTGGCGGCTGTGGTACGTACGGGTGGCGAACGTCTCTCGGGGCTCGTCCGCACCCTTGTCGGTGCGGCAGTCGGCGGTGTAAATTAAAGTTGTCGAAAGACACGAATATCCCTTGAAAAAACAGTGAAACTGCGGTATAATGCCGTTATATATACGGCGGCGCGGTTTACGGGGGCCTGAGATCGCAGGGTTTCGGGTCCCTTTTTCGTATGCCGCCCGCCACGATGCTTGCAAGGGAGAGATGACATGAAGCGCTTTTTTAAGCTGGAGGAACGCGGCACCACCGTGAAAACGGAATTTGTTGCCGGTATGACCACCTTTTTTGCGATGGTCTACATTTTGATGGTGAATGCGAATATGTTCGCAAACCCCTTTGGTGACGGTTCCAACCCGCTGGGGGTGTCGTACGGTGCCGTTTACATCGCTACGGCGATCTCGGCGGTACTGGGTACCACGCTGGCGGGGCTTCTCTCAAACCTTCCCCTGGCACAGGCCAGCGGCATGGGACTGAACGCCTTTTTCGTGTACACCGTTTGTATCGGTTTCGGGTTTTCGTATGCCAACGCGTTGGTATTGGTGCTGTTGGAAGGCACCGTCTTTATCCTGCTGACCGTCACGGGCTTACGCAAAAAGATCTTCGATTCCCTGCCGACCGCCGTACGCGCCGCGATTCCCTCGGGTATCGGTTTGTTTATCACGCTGCTGGGATTGCAAAACGCGGGTATCGTGGTGGACAATTCCTCCACCTTGGTCGACTTGACCTCTTTTAATCTGCTGGAACACACCTGGAGCGAGATCATGCCGAAGGTCGTGACCTTTTGCGCTTTGTTGGCCATCGTGATCATGAGCATCAAGAAACTGCGCGGTGCCGTGCTGATCGGCATCGTGGGCGGTATGGTGCTGTATTACGGGCTGGGGCTGACGGTGGACGGGTTTTATGAAAATCTCAACATCACCTTTGTCAGCCCGATCGCGGCACTGCGTGAGTTCGGCGAACAATCGCTGTTCCGCGTATTTGCGGAAGGTTTTGATTTTTCGGCGTATCTCGCGGCGCACGGCGGTGCCAACCTCGCCCTCACCATTGCCACCACGGCACTGGCGTTTTGCATGGTGGATATGTTTGATACGCTGGGCACGTTGTATGCCGCGTGTGAGCGCGCCGATCTGTTGGACGAAAACGGTGAGCCGCTGAACATGAATCGCGGTATGCTGTCGGATGCGATCGCCACCACCGTCGGCGCGATCTGCGGTACTTCCACCGTCACGACCTTCAGCGAGATCAATGCCGGTGTCGCCGCCGGCGGCCGCACGGGGCTGACCGCCGTGTTTTGCGGTGCCTTCTTCTTCGTCGCAATGTTCTTGAGCCCGATCGCCCAGTTGATCCCCGGTTGCGCGACGGCCGCCGCGCTGATCTACGTGGGACTTTTGATGATGGCATCGGTCAAAAATATCGACTGGGACGATTTTAAAATGTCGGTTCCCGCCTTTTTGACACTGGCGGTAATGCCGTTTACCTACAACATCTCCTACGGTATCGCCTTCGGCTTGATCTCGTACATCATTATCAGCGTCTTTTGCGGCGATATCAAAAAGATCAAACTCAGTTCGTGGATCATTGCCGGACTGTTCGTCGCCATGCTGTTGCTGACACATTAATTGGGGGCACTTTTTCGGTAATCTGTTTTTAAAGATTTTTACGATTCGGCATTTCAAACACCCTATTGCGTGGCATACTCAATGGTAGACGACGTAAAAGGGGTGCCGCCATGTTTGAAAAGATCGTGAATGCCGTGAACGACGCGCTGTACGGTTGGGTGTTGATCGTCCTTTTGACAGCGAGCGGGTTGTACTTTACCATACGCACGCGATTTGCACAGGTTCGCCTTTTGAGACAACAGTTCCGATCGGTCACCGAAAAGACCGACAAAAACGGCGTCTCTTCCTTTCAGGCGTTGATGGTGTCCACCGCTTCCCGCGTGGGGACGGGCAACATCATCGGGGTCGCGACCGCACTGTGCGCGGGCGGTTTCGGCAGTGTGTTCTGGATGTGGGTGATCGCCGTCATCGGGGCGGCGACCGCTTTCGTGGAAAACACCCTTGCGCAGATCTACAAAAAGCGCGGGGCGGACGGCTGTTACGGCGGCCCTGCGTATTATATCGAAGCGGCAACCAAACGACGTTCACTTGCCGTTTGGTTTTCGGTTTGCCTGATCTTGACCTACGGCTTCGGCTTTAATATGCTGGCCTCCTATAACCTGCAGGCGACCTTTTCGACCTACGCATTTTATGACCAAAACCTAACCCCCTGGATCATCGGCGGGGGTGTCGCGGGGGCAGTCGCATACTGCCTTATCGGCGGTGGCAAGCGTCTTCTCAAAGTTACGGGAGTTTTGGTGCCCGTGATGGGCGGGCTGTATATCCTCGTGGCAACTGTCGTCGTACTTTTGCATGCGCGCGTGCTGCCGTCGGTCTTGCGGCAGATCTTTTCCGAAGCGTTTGATCTTCGTGCCATCTTCGGTGGCTTTGGCGGCTCGTGCGTGATGTACGGTATCAAGCGCGGGCTGTTTTCCAACGAAGCAGGGGTCGGCTCGGCACCCAATGCCTCCGCTTCGGCCGACGTATCTCACCCTGCCAAGCAAGGGCTGGTCCAGATGTTGTCGGTATTTATCGACACGTTGCTCGTCTGCTCTGCCACGGCATTTATGTGCATGGTGTCGGGGGTGACCCCGCCGACCGACAGCGCCGATGCCGCCGCCTACGTGCAAAACGCACTGGGCGCAACACTCGGCAGTGCGGGGCCCGTGTTCATCACGGTCGCTATGATCTTGTTTGCTTTTACCACCTTGCTCGGCAACCTGTTTTACGTGGACAAAGCCGTCTGCCACTTGCTGGGCAAGGAACCCACCCGCACGGTACGCAACGCATATCACGTCGCGGCATCGCTGGTCATCTTGGTGGGCGCGGGGCTCTCTGCCGACCTGCTTTGGGGTGTGGCAGACGTGTTGATGGGTGCCATGACCGTCATCAATATGCCCGTCGTGCTGTACCTCGGTCGGTACGCCGTACGCGCCCTGCGCGATTATGAACGGCAGTTGAAAACGGGCAACAACATTACCTTTAAAAGTTCCGACATCGGTTTGCCGCACAAAACGGATTACTGGAACTGACGCATATTTTTCGGAGGATTCTCATCAATGAAGACAAAAACGGAGGAAATGTACGCCACGATGCACCCGTGGCGACTGTTTTTTACCATTGCCTTACCCGGCATGATCAGTATGTTTGCCATGTCGGTCTACAACATCTTTGAAGGTGCGTTTATCGGTCACAAATTGGGCGAAGAAGCGTTTGCCGCGATCAACATTGCCATGCCGCTGGTGATGATCAATTTTTCACTCGCCGATCTGGTGGGTGTCGGCGCTTCGGCGCCCATATCCATCGCGCTGGGACGTGAAGATCACCGCACCGCCGACAACGTCTTTACCTGCGCCGTTATTTTGAATTTTCTCACAGCCCTGATCATGGGCGGCGTGATGTTTTTTGCCGCCGAACCGCTCTCCCGCATGATGGGAGCCGACGGCGCTTTATTGCAGACCGCCACACGCTACTTGCGTACATACGCGCTGTGCAGTCCCATGTGCACCGTCTTTTTTGCGATGGATAACTATTTGCGTATCAGCGGGTACGTTAAGACCAGTATGGCGATCAACATCGGTTGTAACGTACTTACGATCGGTCTGCTGATCTTGTTTTTGTTTGTGTTGGAGATGGACGTCGTGGGTTCTGCCATCGCCACGTGCACGGCCATGTGCCTTTCGTCCGTTGCGGCACTGATCCCGTTCTGGCGAAAAAAGACGTTGCTCTGCTTCACCCGCCCGCATTTTCACGTGGGGTTGATCAAAGAGATCGCCGCCTGCGGTTCCCCCGTTTTCCTAAACAATATCGCCGGCCGTGTGTCTTCCATTGCGATCAACGTTTCGCTGATGACCGTCGGTGCGCGGGTGCTCGGTGACGGCGGCGGCACCACCGCCGTGGCGGTCTATGCCGTGCTGATGTATGCGAGCGATTTCTGCTGGCCGCTGCTCTACGGTGTAGCCGATTCGCTGTCCCCCGCTCTCGGCTACAACTGGGGTGCAGAAAACTACCCCCGTGTAAAAGCCATCGCCAAACGCGCGTTTATCGGCACGGCGGTGATCGGATTACTCTCGACTTCGCTGTTGTTTTTCTTCCCGCATACGATAGCGGCGCTGTTTGCCGATGCGACCGACGCCCGTCTGCTCGCCATCTCAGCCCGCGCGATCCGCCTGTTCTGCTTTGCCTATCTGTTCCGCTGGTTCACCGTCACGGCGCAAAGTTTCTTCACGGCGATCGAAAAGCCCGCGCTGGCGACCCTGATGTCGGTCTCGACCGCGCTGGTGTTCCCGCTGTTCTTCCTCCTCGTGCTGTGGCCGCTCGGGTTGGACGGCATTTGGCTGAACTTTGTCGGTGTAAACCTGTTCGGTGCCGCACTGGGACTTTTCCTGTTGTTGCGGGTTCTGCGCGAAATTCGCCTGCGGCAAAAGGCGAAAATGTGAATACATACGCAACACGGCTCGGAAGGCAACCTTCCGAGCCGTGTTGCGTATGTCCCCCTTGACAACCGTAATACTTCGTGATATGATGTATTGCGCAACGGGAGGTATTGTATGGACATTCAACTGAAGCGCGGCCTGCTCGACGTGTGCGTGTTGGCGGCTATTAAAAACGAAGATTCCTACGGATATAAGATCATCAAGGATATGAAGCCGTACATC
Organism: uncultured Eubacteriales bacterium; assembly: GCA_964515215.1. Classification (GTDB taxonomy): domain Bacteria; phylum Bacillota; class Clostridia; order Oscillospirales; family Acutalibacteraceae; genus SIG588. The sequence continues at coordinate 24,674 of CAZESL010000013.1, read as the reverse complement.
GCGCTGTCCGAATCCACGTTATACACCATCTTAAAACGGTTGGAAACGGCAGGACTGCTCACGGTGCGTACCGCCGAACACGGCGGGCGGCTCAGAAAGTATTACCGTATCACCGACAGCGGGCGGCGGCGCATCGCAGAGTTTCGGGACGAGTGGCAGGAAATACTCGCCATTTATCAATTCGTGACAAGGGAGGGCAGCGGTCATGACTAAATCGGAATTCCTTTCGTCTTTACGCGCGCGGCTTGCCGATCTGCCGCAGGACGAGGCACAAGAACGCATATTTTTTTATGAAGAAATGATCGACGACCGTATGGAAGACGGTCTTTCGGAAGACGACGCCGTGGCGGCGGTCGGCACGGTGGACGAGATCGCCGCACAGATCGCGGAAGACATCCCGTTTGTCAAGATCGCCAAGGAACGTATCAAACCGAAACGACGGCTTGCTGCGTGGGAGATCGTACTGCTGGTGATAGGCTCCCCTATCTGGCTGTCGCTGTTGATCACCGCCGTGTCGGTGGTGCTGTCGCTGTACCTCACGCTGTGGGCGGTGGTGTTCTCACTGTGGGCGGTGTTTGCCTCCTTCGTTGCGTGCGGGTTCTGCGGCGTCGCCGTCGGGGTCGGCACGATGGTGTACGGCATCCTGCCGGCGGGCGGTGCACTGCTCGGCGCGGGGCTCATGTTGGCAGGGCTTTCGATTTTTTGGTTTTTCGGGTGCCGTGCCGCAACCAAGGGTACGGCGTGGCTGTTAAAGGTGACGGCGGCAGGTATCAAACGCCGCCTCATGCGAAAGGAGGCGGTGTAAATGCGCACGAAAGGTTGGCTGATCACCGCCACCGTCCTCTTGCTTTTGGGCGGTATCATTTTGGGAGGAGTGTTGACCGTGGAAAAATGGGATCTTTCACGGCTCTCGACCGTGCGATACGAAACGAATGAGTACACCGTTGACGAGCCCTACCGCCACGTGCGGGTAGAGACCGTCACGGCAGACGTCCGCTTCCTGCCGTCGGCAGACGGACGAACGGTGGTGCAATGCGTAGAAGAGACGAAGGTCACCCATACGGTGGCGGTAAAGGACGGCACACTGACGGTGAAAGCAAACGATACCCGCCGTTGGTATGAACACATCGGCATCAGCTTCGGTCGGCCATGTATCACGCTCTATCTGCCCGCGGCAGTGTATGACACACTGACCGTCGCGACCGACACGGGCGACATGAGCATTCCCGCAGCGTTCACCTTCGGAACGGTCACCCTCACGGGGCATACGGGGAACGTCGTGTACGACGCGCCCGCCACGGGCGACGTGAGTATCCAAACCACCACGGGGGCTATCGAGGTGCAAAACGTCACAGTAAACGGGCTGTCGCTTACCGTTTCCACCGGCCGCGTGAATGTGGCGGGCGTAGCGTGCCGCGAAGACGTAACGGTGAAGGTGTCCACCGGCAAGGTAACCCTCACCGACCTTACCTGCCGCAACCTCATCTCCGACGGCAGTACAGGGGGTATGTTTTTGGAACACGTGATCGCAAGCGGCGACCTGACGGTCGAGCGGAGCACGGGTGACGTGCTGCTGACCCGCTCAAATGCCGCTGCCCTGCGTATTGCTACCACGACGGGGAACGTGAAGGGTTCCCTGCTCTCGGAGAAGGTGTTCATCACCTCCACCGATACGGGACGGATCGAGGTGCCGAAAACGAGCAGCGGCGGACGGTGTGAGATCGTCACCGACACGGGCGACATTCGCATAACGATCGTCGAATAAGCAATACCCCCGAAAGCGGGTGCGATCAGAGATAAAAACAGAGAGGATGTACCTTGAACGGTATATCCTCTCTTTGTGTTTTGTGGATATTTGCTTAAACTATGACCCTTGGCCCCCTTTCGTAAGAAAGGCATAAAGAGGGCCGGTCGAACATCGCCCGCATTCAGCACTTCTCGCATTTTTTCGGCAATGCTCTCGAGAATGAACGCACTCAACTTACATGTCTCCCTGTGGCCCTTGCCTCGCCCCTTGGGGCGAGGCAAGGTGTTGCAAGCGCATAGTTTTAAGAGTGTTTTCTTAGGTTAATGACATTGCCTTGTCAGGGGAGGATCGGTTTTTCTCTAATCTCTATTTATCCGAGCAACGCAAGATCGGATATCACCCACGGTTTCAGTGCATTGGTCTTAAGCGCGATGGTGAAGCACCGCGCCGTAACGCCCTCGCCGAGGTCGAGGAAAACGCCGTTTGATACGCCACCGCATCGAAACGTAAAAACAGGCGATTCCCGCGACTTTCCTCCCCCACGAAGAAGCGACGGCGGTAAAACCCGACCTGTGCCGCATCCCACGCCAAGGGATATTCGGGATACAAGCGAAAATCCGCACCGCTGACGTAGCATTCCTCCCCTGCCGTCCGGCGGGGATACCCGCCCGAAAAGGAGTTGACGTTAAAAGGGGACGGCACTTTGATCGGCACGCTGTCCCACGCTGCAGGCACCGTATCTATCGATGCCGCGGCACAGGAAAAATCCCACAAACCGTTTAAACACGTTCTTTTCAACATAGGAAACTCTCCTTTGTCGGTTAGTATTTTTACTATATCGAAAAACGGTGTCATCGTCAACCGTCTTTTCATCGATTTATTGAAATCGGTCTGTTTTTGCAAAAATACCGACCTTGTGCACGAACGTACGCCGTGATATACTGTCGTAAAAGAGGTGACGGCGATGAAAATTTTAAATATCGGCTCGTGTAACATTGACTACGTATATACGCTGGATCATATTGTAACTCCGGGTGAGACGGAAAACAGCACCCGTATGGATGTGTTTCCCGGCGGAAAGGGGCTGAACCAATCCATTGCCGCCGCGCGGGCGGGCGGCGCGGTGTATCACGCGGGGTGCGTGGGTAACGATGCCGACCTGCTGACCGATACGTTACAGGCGGCAGGGGTGGATATCTCTTTTTTGGAAACGGCAGATGTCAAAAACGGCTGTGCCATCATTCAGGTCAGCCGTACGGGGGAAAACGCGATCTTTCTGCATGCAGGATCCAACGCGTTGGTCGATCGCCCGTTGATCGACCGCGTGCTCTCCGCCTTTTCGGCGGGGGATCTGTTGCTTTTACAAAACGAGATCAGCAACGTGCCGTACATCGTCGACCGCGCTCACGAGCGTGGACTGCGGGTCATCTTCAACCCCTCCCCCATCAACGAACAGATCGGTGCCATCGCACTGGATAAACTGGACTATCTCATTTTGAACGAGCGGGAAGCGCAGGCGCTGGCAGACAGGGAACGCTCGGAAGATGCATTTGAAACGTTGCACCGCCGTTTCCCCGCGCTCGGCATCGCGTTGACCCTCGGTGAGAAGGGGTGCCTGTTTGCCAAAGGGGAACAGACGCTGTTTCAATCCGCTTTTCAGGTAGAGGCGGTGGATACCACGGCGGCAGGCGACACCTTCATGGGGTACTTTGCGGCAGGACTTGCACGGGGGGAGGATATGGCCACCATCCTGACGGAAGCGACCGCCGCCGCCGCGATCGCGGTATCCCGTCACGGTGCTGCACCCTCCATCCCCTTATACGACGAGGTACTGAAGACCCTTCCCTCTTTGCGGTTGCGTCACGTAAACAACCGCACGGAACAACAGCGTCACGTCATTGAAAGTTATCTGTCCGCTCACTTACAGGACGCCACCCTCAGCGGGCTGGCCCGCGAACTCGGGTATTCCATCGTCTATACAGGCACGGTGGTACACGAAGTGACGGGAGACACCTTCACCACCCTGTTGCAAAAGAGGCGGTGTGCCGTCGCCGCCGAAATGCTGCGGTCGACCGATCGCACCGTTGCCGAGATCATTCGGGCGGTGGGCTATGAAAACGAGACCTTCTTCCGTCGCACGTTTCGGACGGCCTACGGCGTGAACCCGCTCGTCTATCGCAAGCGACATTTAGGGTAAACATTTTCCTCTTGCATTTTCTAAAAAAATCCTCTATACTGTGTTCATACAGTACAAGGAGGATATAAAAATGAAAAAAACCATTTGCAAAGTCGAATACGATACCGATACCGCGTTGTTCGTGGCAAAATATGTGGAAGGTCTGTGGGGCGATCCGAAAGGATTTGAAGAATGCCTGTTCCAGACCGAGAGCGGCAAGTTCTTCCTCTACGTCAACGGCGGCGAAGAATCGGAACACGCGGGCGAGAACATCACCCGTATGTCGGCGGCACGTGCCGAAGCATGGCGTGCCGAGCGCGGCGTGTAATCACAACATCAAAAGAGAGAATGCCTCGTGATATGCATTCTCTCTTTTTGTTTTAGTGGATATTCACTTAACTTTGAAAGGCGCTGTGACCCTTGGCCCCCTCATTGAGGGGGCTGTCATTTTCGAGGAGCAAAGCGAGGAGAAAATGACCGGGGGAGTTTCTGCGACCGAGTGAGTAACCAAAGAAGCCTTTTCTGTCGCACACAACTGCGTGCGCCGCCAACTACCCTTCCGTCTTTTTCGCGGTTAATACCGCGAAAAATCCACCTCCCCTGACAAGGGGAGGCTTGGGCTTCGTTCGATCCCTAATCGCAACCCGCCGTACTGCGGGTTCTTTTTTATTTCGCCGTCCACGTACTGCGGGAGAGCAATACCAGAATCGGGAATATTTCCAGTCGTCCCGCGAGCATATCCACAATAAGCACCAATTTAGACAACACGCTGTACCCGCCGAAATGGCAGGTGGGACCGACCGCCTCTAAACCGGGGCCGATATTGTTAAAGCAGGCGAGAACCGCCGTGAAGTTGGTGGTGACCGAAAAGTTGTCCAGCGACACCAGAAGAAAACTGACCACCAAAATAAGCGCGTACGCCACAAGGTAGATATTGGTGCTGTGCAGTACCGCTTCATCCACCTTGCGACCGCTGACTCGCACCGTTTCCACGCGTTGGGGATGGAGCATACGCCGCAGATTGCGATATAATCCCTTGATCAGCAACAGCACGCGGCCGCATTTCATACCGCCCGCCGTACTGCCGGCACAAGCGCCCGTGACCATCAGGGTGAGTAATATGGTTTTGGAGAAGGATGGCCACAAGTCATAGTCCACGGTGCTGAAACCGGCGGTGGTAATGATAGAAGAGACCTGAAACGCCGCGTGCCGCACCGTTTCCCCAAGCGTGGGATACAGCCCGCGGATATTCCACGCGATCAACACGATGCTGCCGACCACCAACCCGATATACAGCCGCAGTTCCTCGTCCTTAAACAACGCGCGAAACCGCCGCAGTAACAACAGATAGTAACACGCGAAATTTACGCCGAACAGCAACAAAAACACGGTAGTGACGTTTTGCAAATACGGCGAATAGGATGCCATACTGCCGTTTTTGATGCCGAATCCGCCCGTGCCCGCCGTGCTGAACGCGGTACACAGCGCATCGAACAGCGGCATTTTCCCGATCAGCAAAACCACCACGTTCAAGGCGGTGAGCAATATATACATACCGTACAATATGACCGCCGAATCCCGCGTGCGGGACACCAGTTTGTCCACCTGCGGGCCGGTGGATTCCGCCCGCAAAAGGTGCACCGCAAACCCGCCGCGGCGGGCATTGGTGGGAATCACCGCCATCACGAACACCAGCACGCCCATACCGCCCAGCCAGTTGGTGAAACTGCGCCAATACAGTGCCCCACGGGACAGTGTTTCGACGTCGGCGAGAATACTCGCACCCGTAGTGGTGAAGCCCGACACGGTCTCAAACAAAGCGTTGATAAAGTGCGGGATCTCACCCGACAGTACAAACGGCAGACAGCCGAAAATACTCATCAGTCCCCAACTGACACCCACACACACCAGCCCTTCACGGGCATAAAACCCGCGGGCGGCACGGCGGGAGAGCAACAACAGCACCGCACTCACCAGGAACATCGCGGCAATGGTGATCAAAAATGCCTCGGCCGTTTTGCGCGTACCGTCGTACAAACACAGCGCCCACGCAGGAATCATAAAGACCCCTTCGATCGCCAGAATACTGCCGATAAGACGACCCATCATTTTATAGTTCATACGCCGTCCCCGCTTACTCGAAAATATCGTTCAACTGATGGACGATGCGATCGTCCCCGCTGACCACCACCACGGTATCCCCCTTGGAGAAGGAGGCGTTACCGTCGGGGATCACGATGGCGCCCGCGTGGGAGATACCCACCACCAGCACGCCGCGGCGCAGTTTCAACTCACGCAACGGTACGCCGCAAAAGCGGGTGCTCTCATCGGCCGTAAATTCCGCCGCCTCTACCTGACCGTCGGCGATCATGTGTATCGACAGCGCCGCGCCCGTTTGATTTTCCATCGCGCGGACGTATTGCACCACCGTATCGGTGCACAATTCCTTCGGACAGACCACACTGCCGATGGGCAGATCGCTCCGCAGGGCGGTATTTCCCATACGTCCCGACTTGGTGATCACCTGCGGCACACCGTGGGAATGGGCAAACATGGACAGTACCATATTCAACTCGTCCAACCCCGTGAGGGATACGAACGCTTCGCAGTCGGCAATGCCCTCGCTTTCCAAAAGGTCGTAATTACCCGCGTCACCGCACAACACCGACACCTGCGGCAACTGTTCCGCCAATTCCTCGCACCGCTCGCGATTCCGTTCAAACAATTTCACCGCTACACCGCTTTTTTGCAGTTGCTGTGCCAGATAAAAAGCGATACGGCTGCCGCCCGTAAGCATCACGCGGCGGGCGCGGTGGGAAATATAGCCCAGGTTACGGAGCAGGGTGGACAGGTTGTTGGTCGTCGCCGTGACAAACAAGCGGTCCCCCGCCTGCACCACGAAATCGCCTGCGGGAATGATGGCTTTATTACCGCGCAACACCGAACAGACCAGCACGCGGCATTTGGCGACGTTACCGAGCCCCATCAGTGACACGCCGCACAGTTTGCTGTCGGCATCCACCAACAATTCCACAATCTCCATACGTCCCTTGGCAAACGTCTCACGCTTTAAGAAACCGGGATATTTGAGTAACCGTTCAATTTCCGCTGCGGCTTGCATTTCGGGGTTGATGATCATGGACAGACCGAACAGATTACGCATGGTGTACGCTTGCTCGCGGTATTCGGGATTGCGGATACGCGCAATGGTGTGCAAACGCGGATTGAGGTTATGCGCCGTCATACAGCAGAGCAGGTTCAACTCGTCCTCGCCCATGGCGGCGATCAGCAGATCCGCCGACGCCACGTCCGCATCCCGCAACACGACCGCCGAGGCGGCATTCCCGCGCAACGAGATCACGTCGTAGGTCTCCACGCCGCTTTCCAACACATCGGTATGAACATCGATCAAGGTGAGGTCGTGTCCCTCGCGTGACAGTTGTTTTGCCAGTGCCGCGCCGACCTTTCCCACACCGCAGATCAAGATCTTCATCGCCGTTTCCTCCTTCGGTTCTGTTTATTCCAATTCGAATGCGCCGGTATAGAGTTGATAGTATTGCCCCTTTTGGGCGATCAAATCGTCGTGATCGCCGCGTTCGATGACGCGGCCGTGATCCAACACCAAAATGACGTTGGAATTTTTGACGGTGGACAAACGGTGCGCGATGACGAACACCGTGCGCCCTTCCATCAAGGCGTCCATACCGCGCTGTACGATCGCTTCGGTGCGGGTGTCGATGGAGGAGGTCGCCTCGTCCAGGATCATCACGGGCGGATCCGCCACCGCGGCACGCGCGATGGAGAGCAACTGCCGCTGACCTTGCGAGAGATTGGCTCCGTTTTCGGTCAATGCGGTATCATAGCCGTCGGGCAGGCGGGTAATGAAATCGTCCGCACCCGCGAGTTTTGCCGCCGCCATACATTCCTCGTCGGTCGCATCCAATTTGCCGTAACGGATGTTCTCCATCACCGTACCCGAAAACAGATTGGTATCCTGCAACACGATGCCGAGCGAGCGGCGCAGATCGTCCTTTTTGATCTTGTTGATATTGATGCCGTCATAACGGATCTTGCCGTCCGCGATATCGTAAAAGCGGTTGAGCAGGTTGGTGACGGTCGTCTTACCCGCGCCCGTCGCACCCACAAAAGCCACCTTTTGGCCGGGTTTGGCATAGAGTGACACGTCGTGCAGTACCGTCTTTTCTCCGTCGTAGGAGAAATCCACCTCGTGCAGGCGCACGTCGCCTTCCACCCGCGTGTAGGTGACGGTGCCGTCGCCGTGCGGGTGTTTCCACGCCCACACACCGGTACGCTCGGCACATTCGATGAGCGCGCCGTTTTCTTCACGTGCGTTCACCAGCGTGACGTAACCGTCGTCCGTCTCGGGTGCCTCATCCATCAGGGTGAAGATACGGTCGGCTCCCGCCAGACCCATCACCACGGCGTTGATCTGGTGGGACACCTGATTGATGTTGCCTGCAAATTGCTTGGTCATATTGAGGAACGGCACCGCAATACTGATGCCGAGCGGCAATCCCGAAAGGCTGACGTTCGGCACGTCCGCAAGCAACAGTGCGCCGCCTGCCAATGCCACGATCACGTACAGAATATTGCCGATATTATTGAGGACGGGTCCTAAAATGTTCGCGTATTTATTCGCCCGTTCCGACTCGCGAAACAACTCGTCGTTCAAGCGATCGAAATCTTCTTCGGCCGCCCGTTCGTGGCAGAACACCTTGACCACTTTTTGCCCGTGCATCATTTCTTCAATAAAGCCTTCCACACGGCCGAGCGAGCGTTGCTGTTTGACGAAATATTTTGCCGAACCGCCGCCGATCTTTTTCACCACGAAGGTGATGCACACCACCCCCGCGACCACCACGGCGGTCAACCACACGCAGTAGTACACCATAATGCAGAACACGGTCAGCACCGTCACACCCGAAATGAGCATCTGCGGAATACTTTGGGAGATCAACTGACGCAGGGTGTCGATATCGTTGGTGTAATGGCTCATCACGTCGCCGTGATTGTGGGTATCAAAAAATTTGATGGGCAGGCACTGCATTCGGTTGAACATCTTCTCCCGCATCTTTTTGAGAATACCCTGCGTAACGATCGCCGTCAACTGGTTGTAGGCAAAACAAGAGATGAGCGAGAGCACGTAGAAAGCGGCGAGCAGTGCCACCATTGAAAGTATCGGTCCCTTTGCCGCCGCCCAGTTGCCGTCTGTCGCGTGCTGTTCGATCTGCGCGATGACGTTTTGCATGAAGATCGACGGCACCGAACTCACCACTGCGCTGAACAGAATGCACAGCACGGTCACGGGAATGAGCACGGGATAAAACGCGAGAACCTCGCGCAGAAGGCGGCGCATCGTGCCTTTTTTTGCTTTCAGTTTCATTCGGCCGCCTCCTTTCCCGCCGTGTTTTGCGAATGATAGATCTCACGGTAGATGTCGCACGAGGTCATCAATTCTTGGTGGTTGCCCACCGCCGCAATGTGTCCGCCGTCCATCACCAGAATGCGGTCGGCATCTTCCACCGACGCGGTGCGCTGTGCAATGATGATCTTGGTGGTGGTGGGAATAAATTCCCGCATGGCGCGGCGGATGTGGGCGTCGGTCTTGGTATCCACCGCACTGGTGGAGTCGTCCAAAATGAGGATCTTCGGTTTTTTAAGCAGGGCACGGGCAATGCACAACCGCTGTTTTTGACCGCCCGACACATTGCTGCCGCCTTGCTCGATATAGGTATCGTACCCGTCGGGGAAAGACTGCACGAACTCGTCCGCACAGGCGAGTTTACACGCTTCGATCAATTCCTCGTCGGTTGCGTCGGGATTGCCCCACCGCAGGTTTTCCTTAATGGTGCCCGAAAACAGCATATTCTTTTGCAGCACCACCGCCACCGCGTTGCGCAGTGTGTCAAGATCGTATTCCCGCACGTCCACACCGCCGACGCGCACCGTCCCTTCGGTGACGTCGTACAAACGGGAGATGAGCTGAATGAGTGAGGACTTGGACGAGCCCGTACCGCCGATGATACCGATCGTCTCACCCGAACGGATGGAGAGATCGATGTTTTCCAGCACGGGGCGCTTCGCCTTTTGCGAATATTTGAAAGACACGCCTTGGAAGTCGATCGAACCGTCCGCTACCGCGGTCACCGCATTCGCGGGGCTTTTGAGGGTGCTTTTCTCCTCCAACACCTCGGCAATGCGTTTCGCGGATTCGCCCGCAAGGGTGATCATCACGAACACCATCGACAGCATCATCAAACTCGACAGCATCATAAAACCGTAGGTAAGCAGGGCAGAAAGTTGTCCCACGTCGAGCGCCAGCCCCTGCGAGGTGATAACGGTATACGAGCCGTACGAGAGGGTAAACACCATCACCGCGTACAGGCAAAATTGCATCAACGGGTTGTTCAACGCCACGATGCGCTCCGCACGGGTGAAATCGGCACACACGTCTTCGGCGGTGCGGTCAAACTTCTTTTGCTCATACTCTTCCCGCACGAACGATTTGACCACACGCATACCCTTGATATTCTCCTGGATCGAGCCGTTCAGGTCATCGTACTTCTTAAACACACGGCGGAACAGCGGCATGGCACGGCGCGCCACCAAAAACAGACCCGTACCCAGCACGGGAATAACAAACAGAAAGATCCACGCCATACTCCCGCCCATGTGAAACGCCATAAAGAACGCGAAGACCAACATCAGCGGCGAGCGAATGGCGGTGCGGATGATCATCATATACGCCATCTGCACGTTGCTCACATCGGTGGTCATGCGGGTGACCAGCGACGAGGTCATAAAGCGGTCGATATTCTCGAACGAGTAGCCCTGCACGCTGTGGAACAGGTCGTGCCGCAGGTTCCGCGCCAGACCGCAGGACGCGGTAGCGCAGGTAAACCCCGCCCACGTGCCGAAAAGCAGGGACAACAGCGCCATCGCCGTAAGAATGCCGCCGTAGGCCCACAACGTGGACATCGGCGCACCCGCCTTGACGGCGTTCACCAAGTCGGCGATCAAAAAGGGAATGATACATTCCAGCACCACTTCGCAACTGACGAGCAGCGGCGTTGCGATGGAGGGACGCTTGTATTCCCTCAGACTTCTCAAAATGGTCTTGAACATAAAAAAGGGGTCCTCTCCTTAAATTAGAGTATTTCTATAATTATACTCCTTGCAAAAACCCGCTGTCAAGGCTTGTCCGTGACTTTGGCGTATTACACAAATTGTTTTTTTCGCCGCTGTCAAAATTTTTTAGAAAATCATCTTTACATTCTATATAAAAGTGCGTATAATATTACTGTTAAGGAACTTTTTGCAACAACGGATTTTTGTGATAACAGAAAGGCTTGTGAATCGTATGGAAAGAAAGATCGGTACGGTATCCCGCGGCGTGCGCTGCCCCATCATTCGTGAAGGGGACGATCTCGCCGCTATCGTGACCGCCTCGGTGCTGGAAGCCGCCGAAAGCGAGGGCTTTTCGCTGCGCGACCGTGACGTGGTGGCGATGACCGAATCTATCGTGGCGCGTGCGCAGGGCAACTACGCCTCGGTGCAGGCTATCGCGGACGACGTGAAGGCAAAATTCGGCGTGGATGCCACGGTGGGCGTGATCTTCCCGATCCTCTCCCGCAACCGCTTTGCCATTTGTCTGAAAGGCATCGCCATGGGCGTGAAGAAAGTGGTGCTGATGTTAAGTTACCCCTCCGACGAAGTGGGTAACGAACTCGTGTCGCTCGATCAGCTGGATGCCGCGGGCATCAACCCCTACAGCGACGTGCTGGATCTCCCCCGCTACCGTGAGCTGTTCGGGGACAACCGCCACCCCTTCACCAACATCGATTACGTCGGGTATTATGAAGAGGTCGTCCGTGCGGCAGGTGCCGAATGTGAGATCGTGTTTGCCAACGATCCCCGCGCGATCCTCCGCTATACCAAAAACGTACTCCCCTGTGATATTCACACCCGCGTGCGCACCAAGCGTCTGCTCCGTGCGGCGGGTGCCGAAAAGGTGTTCGGCCTGGACGAGATCCTTGCCGCTCCCGTGAACGGCAGCGGCTGTAACGAGCAGTTCGGTCTGCTCGGCTCGAACAAGGCGACGGAGGATACCGTGAAGTTGTTCCCGCGCGAGTGTCAGGGTCTGGTGGAAGATATTCAAAAACGCCTGCTTACCGCCACCGGCCGTTGCATCGAAGTGATGGTGTACGGCGACGGCGCATTTAAAGACCCGGTGGGTAAGATCTGGGAACTCGCCGACCCGTGCGTTTCCCCCGCCTATACCGCAGGTCTGGAAGGCACCCCGAACGAGTTGAAACTGAAGTATCTCGCAGACAACGATTTTGCGGCTCTGTCGGGTGAAGCGCTGAAAGAAGCCATCACGCAGAAGATCCGTGAAAAGAAGTCCGATCTGGTGGGCGATATGACGTCGGAAGGCACCACCCCCCGCCGTTTGACCGACCTTATCGGCTCGCTGTGCGACCTCACCTCCGGCTCGGGCGATAAGGGCACCCCCATCGTGCTGATCCAGGGTTACTTCGATAACTACACGAACTGATAAAAACAGTAATGACGACCGCTCGGTAGCAACCGAGCGGTCGTTGTTTATGATGGCGGTAAAGACGTTATTTAAAGTTTTTAATTTCTTCCGCTATATTCACGACGTCCTTCCCCTGCTTTAACGCGTACTGTATGGTTTTCCACGCACCGCCCGACTCGTGTGTTATGTATCCGATCACTAAGTCAGCGCGATCCACCATTTCACGGTTGCGTATCTGTATGGCAGCCTTCGGGTGTGCGATTGCCGCTACCGACGAAATTTCAATCCCGTCATAATACTCCGCAAAGGAATCCATGTTGTTGCGATATTCTGCAGTATCGTATGGCATCACCAAAGTCAGCGAACTGTTGTCCTCACGATAACGCTTCTTCACGCGGCGCACCGCCGATGCCGCACATTGATCAAAATCACCGTTACGCCCCACTAAAAATTCCACGTACTCACGTGTAGATACCAGAATTTGTATTTTTTCTTCCAACACTTCCTCGATCTTTTGTACATCGTCCAAGCGTCTATGTCCGAAGAAAGCAACCGTAAAAACATCCAGCATTTCGTTTATTCCTTTCTCATCCTATTCTATGGTACAGTTTAACATAACGGTATAAACATTACAAGTATTCTGTATAAACCCGTTACCTTTGGCGGTAAAATATACGTAAGAAAGGTGGCGAGGAAATGGATACGCATAAGCGACTTCGACAATTACTTCGTGAACGCGGGTGGACGGAATACCGTTTATCAAAAGAATGCGGTCTGTCAGAATCCACTCTCGCCAATATTTTCAGACGAAATACCTTGCCCTCTATCGGCACTCTGGAAGCAATTTGCAAAGGCTTCGGTATTACCCTTTCGCAATTCTTTGCCGAAGGAGATATGGTAGAGATCACACCTGAGGTGAAAGAGTTGTTTGAATCGTGGGTCTGTCTTACGTCCGAACAAAAATCGGCTATCTTACAAATGATGCGCGCCTTTTGCGCAAATAAATAGCAATAGGTAACCACAAGCGGAGGTTCTCGAAATCGAGAACCTCCGCTTTTTCTACAGAAACTATTTTATCGCTTGGTAACGCTTCATTACGAAATCAACAACCACTTGGGATCTAACTTTCATATTAAGTTTGTTGATAACGTTCTCGATCATTTTCTCCGTTACTTTTGGCAAACAGTCCTTATATTCAGGATGCTTTTCCAACAACTCATTAAAGAGCGTGATCAGTAAGTCGTTTGTTGCTTTGCTTGTGGGATACCCACGGGCAATAAGTGCCATATTGTTATCAAAGTTCGGTGCAAGACCTAAAAGTTCACCGGTGTTCGCATCACGCAGTAAACCGAAGTTTCCTGTGTGTCTGTCGGGATTCGCGGTTATGGTATCGAGAAAGATCATTTTAATATAATCGGGAATCGCTTTAGGACAAAGCTCCTTAAGTTTTTCAACGACTTTGATATAGTCTTCCTCGTCACCCATAAACGAAAATGCAGGCTCTAATATAACATTCGCTGAATCGGTAAAATCAAGCGATCTTACACATTTATCATCTTTTTCGTAGTGAGCCATATTCATTCCGAGTGCTTTACCTAATTCGTATACAAAAAGTTCCGAGAACTGTTCTTTTTGGTTAGCAGATTTATAGATCCACCACTTTCCGTCTTTAAGTTTCCAGCACTTTTCAAAACTACCGATATTGGTAAGTTCAGGTGTTTTGGTGTCCTTACGCTTTGCGGCAGAATTAAAACTTGAATACAGTCCGCGCAGAGCCAGATTGGAGAAATAGTCTTTATTGAAACGAACATCTTCATATTTCAGATCACTGCCGATCGCCCTAACCCAATAGGTGTCGGTAATGGTTGCAGCGCGAACATGAAGAACGGTTGAAACGTCGTCTTTTTCCGCGAGGCGCAAAGCCTTTTTGAGCAAACGGGAGTTTGCTCTGTGCGAGTCGATCGCCCTTGTTTCAAGCCAAGATTTCACATCATTTACACGCTTTAGATATAGAGGTAATAAACCTTCGTTCAATACATGGAACTCGTTTTCTTTCCAAACAGCAACAATTGTATCACGGCTTAAGATCTCAAGATCCTGCATAACCCTTTTCTCCTTTCCTTTTTTGTATTTAATATATTATACACGACCTGTACTTAAAATTCAACTGTAAAGCATTTGATTTCTCCGAAAATGTCGATATCCCCCGTGAGGGTGTTTTACAGACTGCAATTTTCTTGACAATTCCACGTATCAAACGGTCCCTTTCGAAATATTTTCGTTTTCCCTCGCCCCTCTTGACAAACAGTGCGAAATCCTGCACAATAGCAATGTATCTTATATTTATATGAGGTGATCGTATGGCAACCGTTACTGTCGATTTTAACAACGCTGTTGGCACCGTAAAACCGATGCACGCGGGCGGACAACCGCCCCTGCGCGGCACGAATTTTGAACTTTTCCACTATCTCCGCGAGGTGGGTATGCCCTACTCCCGCTTGCACGATACGGGCGGCGCGTACGGCGGGAATCGCTGGGTGGATATTCCAAACATTTTCCGCGATTTTGATGCGGATGTGGACGACCCCGCTTCCTACGATTTCACCTTTACCGATATGCTGATCACCGCGATGGTGGAAAACGGGTTGGAACCCGTTTACCGCTTGGGCGTCACCATTGAAAATGACGCGCACATCAAAGCATACCGCATCTTCCCGCCGAAGGACAACCTCAAATGGGCGCAGATCTGCGAACATATCATTCGCCACTATACCGAGGGGTGGGCGGACGGTTTCCGTTATCAGATCACCTATTGGGAGATCTGGAACGAGCCGGACAACTGGGAAGACCCGATGGTCAACTCCATGTGGCGCGGCACGAAGGAAGAATATTTTGAACTGTACCGCGTGGCGACCACGTATTTGAAAGAGAAATTCCCGCACTTGAAATTCGGCGGTTATGCCGGTTGCGGATTTTACGCGCTGAAAGAGGACAAGATCGTGACCAACTCCGCCGCCTCTGACCGCGCGGAATACTTCATTGAATTCTTTGATGCCTTTTTGGAGTATGTGGAGAAGCATCAACTGGTGCTGGACTTCTTCTCGTGGCACAGTTATGATCCCATCGAAAACAACCGCAAATACGCCTGTTACGTGCGTGAGCGGCTGGATGCCATCGGCTACACCCACACCGAGACCACCTGCAACGAGTGGAACCCCGACGTGTGGGGCTCGTACGGCAAGCCGCGCCATGCGGCGCTGACGGCAGGTATGATGCTGATGTGGCAGGATACCCCGCTTGACAGTGCGATGTTCTACGATTGCGGGTTTGGCGCGGGCAACTACCGCAGTTTGTTCAACCCTATCACCACCGAGCCGTTCCCCGTGTACTACGCGTTTGCGGCGTTTAATGAACTCTACAAGCGGAAAACGCAGGCAGCGGTGACGGTAGACGGGGAAAACGTCTACGCCGTCGCGGCGGCGGACGACACGGGTTGTGTAGTCATTGCAAACACCAACGAGTATCCCGTACCGCTGACTCTGGATTGCGGCCGCCCCGTGATCGGCGCGAAGATCGTGGACGAGGCCCGCACGTGGATGGATTGCGAACTTCCGCAGGTTCTTCCCGCCTCGTCGGTTCTGTGCGTGTTTACTGCGTGAGGTGAACTCCGTTAGGCTTCCTCTTTGAGGGAGTTTCCCTAAACAAACGAAAAGGAGACATCATTATGTACGACGCTATATACCCCGGCGAACTTTGGCTGGACACCAACGGCAACCCCATTCAAGCCCACGGCGGCTCGGTGCTGCATCACGAGGGGGTATATTATTGGTACGGCGAAAATAAGGAAAAGACCGACGGCAAAAGCGGCATTTGGCACTGGGGCGTGCGGATGTACCGCTCGACTGACCTGTGTAACTGGGAAGATGTGGGTGTGATCATCCCGCCCGACATTGATGATCCCGACTCGCCGCTCCACCCGCATTCCATGATGGACCGTCCGCATATTATCTACAACAAGCAGACGAACAAGTTTGTCTGTTGGGTCAAGATCATGTATCCCGACGGCTCCCAACGCTCGACCGTCTTGGTGGCGGACAACCTTACGGGGCCCTACACCAAAGTGCGCACGGGACTGCGCCCGCTCGGCATGAGCGCGGGCGACTTCGACCTTGCGGTCGCGCCCGACGGCAAAGCGTATTACTATTTTGAGCGGGTGCACAGCGAAACGATCTGTGCCGACCTTACCGAGGATTACACCGACGTTACGGGATACTACTCCACCCATTTCCCGCACAGCGGCCCGCCCTTCGTGCGGGAAGCGACCGCCCACTTCGTGCGGCGCAGCAAACATTATCTGCTCACGTCGGGCACCACGGGCTACCTGCCCAACCCCTCGGAACTCGCCGTAGCCGACACGTGGCACGGCCCGTATCGCGTGCTGGGCAATCCCCATCCCACCGACGATTCCAACACCTCGTTCCACAGCCAGATCTCCTCGGTGTTCAAGGTGCCGAACAAAAAGGATCTGTATATCGCCTGTGCCGACCGTTGGGTGCCCGATTGCATGCACTATCCGTACGAGGAATACAAGAAGGCGTTTTCGAAGGCATGTGACCCCTGCTACGAACCCGACGGCAGCGAGGATATGTCCTATCTCGCGGACGGCAGACGGGATACGTCCAAAGCGCGCTATGTCTGGCTACCGCTTCGCTTTGAGGGCGAAATGGCGTATATTGACTGGAAGGATCGTTGGTCCCCCGACGATTATGAGTGAGATTACATGAGCAACATTGAAAAGATCGATAAAAACTTTGCGGCACTTGCCGTCTCCTATAACGGTATGCGTACCTACGACCCGCGCAAAGCCCCCTTTTCGATCCACGGATTGTACCGTCCCGAAGACGGGGGTAGGTTTTTGCGCATGCCGACAGAGGTTGCCGAAACCGTGAGCGCGGGTGTTACGGAACTGCACGGCCACACGGCGGGCGGGCGTCTTCGCTTTCGCACCGACAGCCGACGCGTGGCGCTGAAATGGCGCGCCCCCTACGTGCAGGATTTTCCGCATATGCCCCGCACGGGTGCGGCGTACTTTGATCTGTACGTGAACGGCGAGCATATTGACGTGTTTCGCCCTCCCGCTGCAGAGCCGACCGAGGACGGGCTTTTGTTAGAGGCGATGGGACGCGTTCCGTTTGGCGGGATATGCGATATTCTTATCCACTTCCCGCTGTATAATGACGTCACCGACTTGGTGATCGCGCTGGACGAAAATGCCGAAATCCTGCCCCCTACCCCTTACGCGCACATGTTGCCCGTGGTGTTTTACGGCTCCTCCATCACGCAAGGCGGCTGTGCGTCGCGCGGCGGTACGGCCTACTCCGCCATGCTGGCACGCGATTTGGACACGGAGATCCTGAACCTCGGGTTTTCGGGCAACTGCCGTGCGGAACCGGCGATGGCGGACTATATCGCCACCCTACCGATGAGCGTATTTGTGTACGATTACGACCACAATGCACCCGACGCACACTTCTTGCAGGACACCCACGAGCCGTTTTTTAAACGCTTACGCGCGCGGAGACCCGATCTGCCCGTGATCATGATCTCGGCGGCGGACAAGTTCTTTTCCGACCTTGAAGAGCGGCGTGCGATCATTCGCCGTACCTACGATAACGCCCTGGCGGCAGGCGATCGCAACGTCCGTTTCTTGGACGGACAGACTTTTTACAAAGCGGTCGGGGCGGAAAATTGCCGTGTGGACGCGGCACACCCGAACGATCTGGGTATGTGGTGCATGGCACGCGCCATCGAACCCGTACTGAAAGAACTGCTGTAACAGAAAAACCACCCGCCGGCGGGTGGTTTTTGTTTAGATTCCGTACATCAGCCACAGATATATGTATGCGGGTACGATTGCCGCCAGAGTGAACGGAATACCGATCTTGAAGAAGTCGCGGTTTTTCACCGTGTACCCTTCTTTACGGAGAATACCGATACCCGCAATGTTGGCAGATGCGCCGATGGGGGTACAGTTACCGCCGAGCGTGGCACCCGATAACAGACCGAAATACAAGACGGTCGAATCCACACCGAGCGTCGCCGCCAGCCCTGCAATGACGGGGATCATCGTTGCCACATACGGTATGTTATCGATAAACGCCGAAATCAAAACCGACGCCCACACGATAACGGTATACAACAGGAAGACGTTGCCGCCGCCCATTTGCGCCAGCAGATTAGCCGCCGCATCAATAACACCCATCTCGGTGATGCCGCCGATCATCAAAAACAGACCGAGCAACAATCCGATCGTTTCAAAATCAATGGCGGCGAGCGGCGCGACAGCCACCTTCAGCGAACGGTTGCGCACCACGTGGTACACCAAGCCGACGAGGAACAGCAGGCAGCAGATAACGCCGTTGGTAACGGCGGGTTTGTTCGGCACGAAGGACGCCACGATCAACAGCAGAATGGTGCCGAGCAGTAATACGGACGGCACGTAGTCGGTGACCTTCGTACGCTCGCCGCTCTTCGGAACGATCGCCTTTTCCTTACGGAACAGGAAAAACAGAATCAGTGCCGACAGCACCGCACCAAGTTCCACCGCAAAGAACATACCCGGATGGCCTTTATACCAAAAGAAATCCATGAAACTCATATCCAACGCCGAGCCGAGCATAATGGCGGTGGTGTCCCCCACCAACGTTGCGGCACCCTGCAGGTTGGAGGATACCGCGATGCCGATAATAAACGGCACGGGGTTCGTCTTCAGTTTTTTACATATTTCAAGTGCCACGGGCGCTACCATCAACACGGTCGCCACGTTGTCCACAAACGCAGAGATGATGCCCGCAAACAACGCCATGGCCACCGCCGCCGCGCGCACGGTGTGTACCCGTTCCATGATCAGTTCCGCAAGCAGCGACGGCATCTTACTCTCGATAAACAGCGCCACCGTACCCATCGTACCCGCGATCATCAACAGCACGTTCCAGTCGATCGTACCGAACACGTTACCGAGCGGCAACATCCCGGTGGCGATAAACACCGCCGCCGCACCGAGCGCAATATACGGACGCCACTTGCTGAACACCATCATCAGCACGTAGGCCACCGCAAACAGAATCAAAGCACCATACATTTGCCTTTCCTCCTTATGTAAGCAATAGGGTCTCAGCGTTTGAAATTATTCTACGGGGAACGTATCGATCTTTTCTACCGCGTATTGCAGTATCAAGCGCGCATCGGTGGAATCCACCTTACCGTCCCCGTTTACGTCGGCGGCCGCGGTATCCAGTTTGGTACCGTCGATCTTCTTCACGGCATACTGCAAGGTCATGCGGGCATCGGTGGAGTCCACCTTGCCGTCCCCGTTCACGTCGCCCGTCACGGTGACGTCACGCACCTCACCGCACCCTTCGCAGAAATCGTCACGGTCGCTTTCCCACTTGTGGGGTGCTTCGCGCACTTCGCCGCATCCGTCGCAATCCACGTCGCAGGCGTTTGTGTAGGTGTGTTGGTGATTCTTCGCATCCTCCAGTGCCGCCTGCACCAACGCGACGGCGGCATCCGCATCCGCCTGCGAAACGGCCGCTTCGGCAGTCGCCAACGCCCGTGTCAATCCCGCGTGTTCCGTCACCGCCAGTTGCGCCCTCGCATCCGCGATCGCCGTATCGAGCGCTTCGGTGTTCGCCGCCACGCGACCCTTGGAAAGTACCATATAGTCGAGTTTCACCGTGATCGGCTCGGTCACGCCGATCAGGAACAGACGCACGCCCTTGATGCTCGTCATGGACGCGGGCAATGCCGTAAGCGGCAGTTGCAGTTTGTTCCAGCCCGTCTGCAGACCAAGCGAGTTCAAATTCCAAGAGACCTCCACGGAATCCTGTATCTCGGAAACCTCCAAGTTGGACTCGGCAGGAATATTCTCGGGACGGTCGACATACAGCCAGCATTCAAAGAACCAATTTTTCGCATCGGCGGGGAGGGTCACGTCGTACGCCCCCGCGTGATTGATGTACACGCTGCCCGTGCCGCTCGCGTAGAGGGCGGCCGCGCCCTCCTTGTAATCGGTGGCGTCCACGCCCTTTTTACCGGCACTTCCCAGTTGAGCACCGCGGGTATCGTCGCAATCGTCCACCACGATGTATTCGCTCGACATATCCGCGAGAAGACGGCGATCGGCATACGCCCGCCACAAGTCGTGCGCCGCCGCAAGCATCGTTTCGTTATCGGCGTTATCGGCCGCCAGCAACCCGTCCGCCGCCAGCAGAGCGCCGCTGAACGTCTGCGCCGAACCGGGTGTCAGGAGAGCCAGTTGTTCCGGCGTATTATACCGTTCCGACCACCAACGCTGTGCCGCGAGCATGGGGGCGGCATCCCACTCCCAGCCCATCACCTCGGCAATGAATCGCACAAGATCTTCACTGCGGTTGATGTCCGCCTGCACCGACGGGTGCCCATGGGTGCCCGTACCTTCGGTGGTGGCATTAAACTGCCGTTGCAGCAGGAAATACACCTTGTCGTCCCCTGCCTCACGGCGCTGTGCCACCGCTTCTTCCAACGCGGCGGCACGGGGCGCGCCCATCAGACCGTAGTGCCAGATGATGACGGCATCGGGGTTCTTCTCACGTACCAACTCCAAGAAAGCCACCGCTTCCGAGGTCATTTTTGCATCGGTCACGGGTGCCCCGTTGTAGGTACCGCCGCCGTCGTTGGAACCGAGGTTGATCACGATCACGTCGCTGGGGTTGCTCTCGAAATCCCACGCGGCGTTGGCGACCGACGTGCCGGGCAGAGCCGCCGTCTTGGTATAGTAGTCGTAGAACGAGTTGTCGGTGGTATTGTGTATGGTCGCACCGCGGCAATATCCGATACCGCTGCGCGACAGCACGTTAGCTTCCGCACCGAACATCTTCGCCGCAATGACCGCCCACGTCATGGTGCCCTCCACCGTGGCGGAAGTATAATCGCCGCTGCCGTCGGTGATAAGGTTGCCGAAACCGCTGGTGATCGAGTCACCGATGAACTCAATGGTCTTAGCGGGTGCGGCAGGCGCCGTCATAAAGGTACCGTCGGTAGTAAGGCTTTTCACCGTAACCGACGCCGAACCGCTGTAGGTCGCTTCGTTGCGTTTGCGCACCTCTACCGTATGTACACCTGCGGGCAGATCCTCCGTCAGCGTGTAGGTCGTATTGTTTTGGTGGATCTTCACCGTGTTGTCGGGAACGAGCGCGCCATCCACGTATACGTTCAAATACGCCATGCTGTTGGCGGCAATCGAAGTGACCGACAAGTCCGCCGTAAGCGAGGTACCCTCAAACTTCACCGTGAAACCCGAGTTGGTCCAGAACAGGCGAAGGGCACCCGCCGTGTTGTACACGGTACGCCCGTGCACAGTGATCTTATCCTCTGCTTCTTTCGGCACGATCGTCTGCCCCGCGGCAAACACGCCGAGCGGGAACATACCGCACAGAAGAATCGTTGTTATCATCAATGCCAGTATCCGCTTTTTCATACCGATTCCTCCGCTTCTTTTTTCATATCTTCCCGTTCGTGTCGCACACGGTTGAGGTGGGTAATGAGATCCGAAACCAGAATTTTCAACACCGCCGTTACCGGCACACCGAGCAAAATACCGAAGAAACCGCCAAGTCCGCCGCCCACCGTGACGGCAAGCAGTACGTAGATGGGCTGGATCCCCACCGATTGACTGAAAATACGCGGTTGCAAGAGGTTGCTGTCCAGTTGTTGAATGACCACGATGTAAATGCCGAGAAACACCGCCATGCCCCATTCGCCGTTCAAGACCAACATCAACACGCTGAACACGCCGCTGATGATCGCACCGAAATACGGCACGATATTGGCAATACCCACGAACACGGCAAACGCCAACGGGTACGGAATACCCGAGATATACATGCCGGGGATCAGCAAAATGCTGACGCACATCGCATCCACCAACATACTGTAGATGTACCGCATAAAGATGTCGCTCGCCTTGCGGGAATAGTGGCTGCCGAGCCGCACCATGCGGCTTGGCAAAAATGCGTCGGCAACACGGTGTACGGTAGCAAGCAGATTTTCACGTCCCGCCAGCATATACACCGAAATAATGAAAGCGATCAGCACGTTGATCAGCGACCCCGTAAAGCTGATAAGCCCCGAAAGGTAGCCGATCACATTGGATACCGTCAGATGGTCAAGCACGAAGTTGTACACACCGTTGATAACGGCATTCAGATTGAGCGATTCGAAAATGCCGCCCTCACCGCTGTGTTTGTTTACGAAATTCACCACGGTGGTGTAGTAGGTCGGCAAAGAGGAGATGAGACCCGTCACCGCTTGCACCAACACCGGCACGATGACCGAAACGACCAGCGCAAGCAAGCCGAGAAACGCTAAATACACCGCGACGAGCGACCAGACCCGTGCGGGGCGGCGCCACACAGCGGCGCGGCGCTTTTTCATAAAGTTTTCCACCGCGTTCACGGGGCGGTACAGCAAAAAGGCGATCACCAACCCACCGATAAACGGTGCCAGAACACCTATGAAATTGCCGATCGCCTGCAGAAGTCCGCGGGGATTCCCCACCAGTTTATACAGCAGGATCGCACTGAATATCAAAAGCAGTGCCGACCACCATTGTTTGTTGATAAGCCCTTTCATACGGGGTTCTTTCGGTTCACGCATCGGATATATCCCCTTTCTCATTCGCACGGATCACGCGTTCGCACAAGTGGGCGAGATCCTCAAGCGTAGTGAGCGACGATGCCTCTGCCCGCCATGCCGCCGCACCGCGCCATCCTTTTAAATACCATGCGGTGTGTTTACGCGCTTCGCGCAGCGCCACCCGCTCGCCCTTCCATTCGGCCGCCATCGCGATCTGCCGATACAGCACGTTCATCCGCACCGCGATCGGCGGCGGCGGCAACAGCCGCCCTTCGTTCAGGTACGCTTCAATTTCCGCAAACACCCAAGGGGAACCGAGTGCACCGCGGCCGACCATCAAGAGATCCGCACCCGTCTCTTCCAACATATGCGCCGCCGAGCGGGCGTCCGTGACGTCGCCGTTGGCGATAACGGGAATGTGCAGTGCCGCTTTGACCGCGCGGATACCGTCGATATCCACGGGCGGGGCGTACATCTGATCTCGGGTGCGGCCGTGCACCGTCACGGCGGCGGCACCTGCCGCTTCACACGCGAGCGCCACTTCCACCGCGTTTTTTTGGTCAGCGGAATAGCCCAGCCGGATCTTCGCCGTTACCGGCACGTCCACCGCCTGTACCGCGGCCACTACCAGCCGTCCGCATAAGTCGGGGTCACGGAGCAGCGCACTACCGCTGCCGTTGCCCGCAATTTTCGGTGCGGGACAGCCCATATTGATATCCAGCCAGTCGGGGGATGCCGCCATAGCGAGTTCGGCGGCACGCGCCATGGTGTCGGGTTCGTTGCCGAAAAGCTGTACCGCCGAGGGGCGCTCTTCGTCGTCCAGCACCATCAGTTCCCCGCTCTTACGGTCACCGTAACTGAGACCCTTACTGCTCACCATCTCGCTCACCGTAAACGCCGCACCGTACCCGCGGCACAAGCGGCGAAACGCACGATCCGCCACCCCCGCCATCGGCGCAAGCGCCGCGTGCGCGTCCAACGTAATGTTTCCGATCTTCAAGAGGTTACTCTCCTATTGTTATAATATTCCTATTATAGAGTATAGCCGAATTTTCCTACGCGGTCAAGTGGGAATGAAAAAATTCGATTTTGCGATCGTATGGTTTGCCGACGTCAACAAAAAAAGGCTGCCGCCAATGTTAGTACCAGATAAGAAAACATTGAAAAAGTCAGTAAAATCAATGTTTTTCAAGGTACAAACACGGTGCGAAGTCGAAAAAATCAAATACTGACAGGCATTAAGGGCGCTGATACGCAAATATCAGCGTCCTTTTCCTGTTCTTACGCCGTAGGTGAAAAATCCCTATGGCGTTTTTTTATGCCCTGTTTTCCTTGTGCCTTTGAAAAAATGTATGAATTAGGGTGGAAAAACCGCTGTTCTTTCCTCTGTATCCCTCGTTCCGTGATGGGCGTGGGTGTTTTCCTTTGCGGAGGATAACGGAGAGATACAGACGGCAAAAACACTGAAAATCAACACTTTTCATTTTTACAGGAAGGAGGTACGGAAATGGCAGTATTCC
>CAZESL010000012.1:2806-31213 GCA_964515215.1 uncultured Eubacteriales bacterium | reverse complement strand
CTCAGTCTCGCTTCGCTCGCCAGCTTTTCTCCCGAAGACGGGCCCCTTTTGTCTGCTTCGCAGACATTTCCCCCGCACACGGGGGAATTTGCCTGACAAGGGGAGCCAAGGCTCTCTCTCCTTATCCCTAACCGCAACTTACTTACGGCGGGGGCTTCTTTTGCTTATTTCGATTTTTTTACGAGTTGTAACAGTTTCACCACCGTCGGGCTGAGCAGGATGTTCGCACCCAATTCAAACAGGAAGTTGCCGCCCGCAAGACCTAAGAACATATAGGCGGCGACGTTATTGCCGAATCCCATACCGACTGCCCACTGTGCGACCGTGTCCATAAAGAACAGACGGCAGCCGAGCAGGAAGATGCCGGTGTTCACGATCGGGCACACGAATGCCGCCAGCAATACGCCGATGTTGATGGATGCGGTGAACACGTTCGAGGGAGGCGATTGGCGTTTGACCGAAAGGGAAATATCGAAATTGGCAAGCAGACGATACACAAGGCCTGCACAGAGTCCGCACAGCGTGCCTTTCAGCAACACGGTGAGGATCGTGCCGCCCACGCTGATCGCCAAAAACGCGGCGGCGTCACCCGACAGCAGCACGGCCACGCCGAATACGAAGCCGAGCCACGCGCCGATGTACGGGCCGCACATCGCGGCACCGATGACGATGGGGATCAGCACCAGTGACACCGAAAACGGGCCGAAGCGAATGAACGAACCCATCAGTTGCAGCACGATGACCAGTGCGGTCAAGATAGCGCCGAGTGTGAGTTTCTGGATGTTTGTTTTCTTTACGGTTGTCATTGAAATGACCTCCTTGCTGTCGCTCTCAAATGAGATGAGACGCAATCACGGGTGGATGGGTGGATGAGTTTAAACCGTCGAATCCGAACCCGCCGTGAAGCGGCATGTTTCGGCGCTTTTTGCTCCGTCCGCTCTCGCAATGCGTGAGCATTCCTTCGACCGACCGGAACAAAAATCCGCCTTTCCAAAACGGAGTTCGGATTTGTTGGTTTAACCTTATATTAAACGGTCGATCCCCGAAAGGGTGATCGCCTTTATTTTTTGTTTTTCAACCAAATGAGCCGCAAGCCTTCCAGCAGCAACGTGGAATCGTACGGAATGTCGCGGTGACAGTGGGCGACGATCTCGCCCGCAAGGCCGCCCGTTGCGACCACCTTTACGGTATAGCCGAGTTCCGCTTCAATGCGGTCACTCATGCCGTCGATGGTACACGCCGTGCCGAATACCGTTCCCGATGCCATACAGTCCACCGTATTGGTGCCGATGACCGAAGGCGGCGTGTCGATACTCACGGTAGGGAGCAGGGCGGCGGCGTTGCTGAGCGAATCCAGTGAGGTACGCACACCCGGCATAATGGCACCGCCGCGAAACGCCCCATTTTTGTCAATGACCGAGACTTTGGTCGCCGTGCCGAGATCCCACAACAGGCAGGGGGCACCGTATTTGTGGAGTGCCGCCACAGCGCCTACCAACAAGTCCGCACCGAGTTGACGGGGGTTGTCGATACGGATATCCATACCGCTCTTCACACCGGGGCCGACTTGCAACGGGAGAACGCCCGTCACTTTTTGAATAGCACCTTGCAAGGCGCGGTCGAGCGAAGGCACGACCGAACTTACGATCGCACCGTCGATATCCTCGCGGCGCAGATGATAGAGGCTGAGAATGTCCATCAGATCCATGGCGTATTCATCACCCATCTTGCGGTAATTGGTCGCAAGACGCGATTCCACCACCAAACGGTCACCGTCAAACACACCCACCGTGATATTGGTATTTCCCATATCCAAAACCAACAGCATACGCTACACCACCTTTACAAACGCAGTATACCACAGAATACTGAAAATTACAAGTTATACTTCGATCGCCACAAATTCGGGGGTAGACGCCAGCACGCCCGCCAGCACGCCGGCAGGAATCTCGATCGCGGTCTTAAAGGAGATGCTGTACTCAAAGCGCCCGTCGTCGCGGCGGCGCACGCGGCTCTTCATCACCGTGAGGGAATAGTCCTTGAAGGTAGTGGCAAGGGCGTCTTCGGCATCAAAATCCAAATTTGCCACCACCGTGACTTCACCCATAAAGCTGGTGTCGTGTCCCGTGAGCACGCGGTGAAGCAGGAACTGCATCAGCATCAGCAAAAGCGTGCCGAACACACCGACGGTGTACAATCCCGCACCGAGTGCCATACCGATGCCGCAGGTGGCCCACATACCCGCCGCCGTGGTAAGGCCCTGCACCGACGCCTTCTTCTGTCGCACCAAAATGACACCCGCACCGAGGAAGGGGATACCCGTGACGATGTTGGAGGCAATGCGCGTCGCATCGGCGTTCAATCCCGTGCCGACCATATCCAGAAAACCGTACTTTGACACGATGGTCATCAACGCGGCACTCATCGCAATGATCATATGGGTGCGAATGCCCGCACCCTTCGAACGGCGGGTGCGTTCATACCCGATGACACAGCCGCACAGCGCCGCTGCCGCGATGCGCAGACACCAGATCCCCTGCGTGATAAGGTCCCACTCCTCCACGAGTTTCCAGAATGCGTTCATACCCGTTACCTCCGTATGTGATAATTAATAAAACAGTATAGTATCACAATTCTATGCGTTTGTCAATCCGACGATGTCCGCCCGCCGTCATAAAAAACCGCCGTGACGGTGACGTCATAGCGGTTTTTCGTAAATTATTCGTTTTCTACCGTGATCTCTTCGATCGGATTGTTGCGGATAAATTCTTCCAGCAGTGCCACGCACGCGGCGGATTCTTCCTCACGTCCCGTAGCGGTGCCGATGGGGGCACGTACGCCGAAATACATCTCCTTCGGGAAGGTACCGCTGCAGTTTTGACGGAAATAGGAATTTTGCCAGTTCCAGTACCGCTTGTGTTCCGCGAGCCCTTCGTGCTCGACGTTCAGGGGTGTGAAGTAATAGTCATCCCCTTCTTCGTACTTCTCGATCTGCGAGCGGTAATAGGTGGGTTCCATCGCGAACATCACGTTGCTTCCGCTCGAGAACAAGGTGGCGAGTTCCACATAGTCACCGTCATCGGTCATCACGAGCGGTATAATGCGCACGTTGACCTTGCCGTCTCCGTCAAGATCGTTACCGTAGAGTTCCATCTCTTCTGCTAACTCATCCAACGCCGTTTGGGCAAGCCGACCTTTGGTGACCATCACGAGGGAGTAATCCACCTTTTCGCGTGAGCCGACCATGATCGCTGCGGCGATGATCAGTACCACGAGCACACCGATGATGATGACCGCCCACTGATAGTTATACCAGAATTTTTCCACCTTTTCGCGGAAGGTCAGCGGACGCTCGGGTGTGCGCTCTTCCTGCAATTTTTGAGTATCCACACCGATAAGATAACGTTCTCTTGCCATATATGTTCTCCTTATAGATCGATCTCGCGGTCCAACTGTCGCAGACCGTAACGTTTCGCTTTCAACTTGCGGGCGGCCTTGTCGATCAGCATACAGTCCCAACTGTTGTACATATCTTTGCCCACCGTGCCGACACCCGGCACTTCCACAAACAAATGCTCCTGTCCGTGATCGAATCCGAGCAAACTCTTGGTACAGACTGCGGTGATGCCGTCTTCGACCGTTGCGGTGTCACGGTGGTAGTGACCGTACAAGTACGCGAGCACGTCGCCGCGACGGTCGGTAAAGTCGTAAGACACGGTGGCGGGATACATCGGATCATCGCTCACCGCCACACCCTTTCCGCCGTCGCGGAAGGCGCGCACGAGCTCGGCAAAGATATCGCGGTTGTGCATTTCCTTTTCGATGTACGGGCAGGTGTGGGAGAAGAAGACCACCGACCAATCGTCCGCGGGCAACTGCAACGCCCGTGCCAGCCACTGCAACTGCTTTTCCTGAAAACCGAATGCCCACTGACTGCAATATTTCTGCACCAGATGCTTGCCGTCTTCCTCCAGCACCAACGGATTGTCGCTGGTGCGCAGGTTGATGGCGCGGATCTTCTGGGTGGGGTAATCTACGTAATAGTACCCGCCTGCGGGGTTCTGCTCGTCGAGCGTTACGGGGAAGGACGCGCGAATGGGATTGACCACCGCACCGTACCACTCGTTGTCCGAGATCACACTTTCCGCGCCGAGTGCTTTTTGATACGCAAACCACGAACAGTCGTCGTGATTGCCTTGCGAGAGAATGACCGAGGTCGCCTTCGTCTGCTTGATCAAGGACGTCAGATCAAACAGATCGCGGAACTGCGTTTCAATGGGGGCGTTACCGTCGATCAGGTCACCCGTCAGTGCGAGCAGATCCACACCGATACGCTTGGAGAACTCCACCATCTCCTGCACCTTTTCGTACACGGGTGCGTAATTGTCGTAAAAGCGGATATAATGCACGTCGGTGCCGAACAGTACCGTCAAGGTGTCGGGTGTCTGTTCCCGCACCACCTCGGTGGCAAACTGTTCAAAACGGGTGTCCAAAGATGCCAAGAAATCACTGTGAGAGAAATCATTCAGTGCCATATTTCCACGACCTTTCAATTGATACTCATATTATGAATAAGTAGACGTGAAAAGTCAAGCGTTTAGCGGAAAATTTACATTTCGCCCAGACGGCGGAATAGGTCTTCAAATAAGTCGATACGGTGAATGCGGGTGACGTAGTACATCGGAGGAAGACCGTCAGTTTCTGCATAGGTGCGGTCATACGACGGCATAAAACGCGGGCGCACTTCACCCTGCATAAAGCGGCCGTTCCCGTTCAAAAGCCACGCCACCGCCGTGACGTCCCAGATCGGGCGGTTCCACGGACGGTTGGCGGCATACGATTCCGCCTCTTCCACGGTAGCGTTCACCAAATAATCGCACAGTGCGTTCTTGCCACTGAGCCAGTGGGTGAGTTCGTAACGCGTGGTGTCAAAATGATCCACCACCCCGTCGCACGGCAACTGCACGAGCGGCACGCCGCTTTGAAAGATCACCCGCGCCGCGGCGACGTCCTGTTTCATGTTGAATTCCCACACAGGCTCGTGCATGTGTGCGGCGTGACCGCCCAGCCACACCACCACGCAGTTTTGAGCCATGGCGGGATTTTTAAGGAATGCCGACGCCACGTTGGTGATGGCACCGATCGCGACGATATACAGCGGCTTTTCGGGAGAATAGCGGTCGGCAAGTGCCGCCATAAAATCGGCGGCAGGGGAGGATACCGCCGTCTGCTCATCGGGCATAAACGTGCGGGAACCGCTGTAAACTCGGTCGTTCAACTCTTCACAGTCGGCAACCTTCAACGCTTTGAAGATCTCCCGATAGCTTTTTTCCATGCCGTCCTCGGGAGAGGTCGAGCGCGGATTCAAAAACGGTGCGGCACAGATGCCTTGAATACGGAATCTGTCTTGATACCGCAGCATATAGCACAGGGCAAATTGGTCGTCGATCTCGTTATAGGTATCGGTGTCCAGCAGCACGTCGATCACCCCGTCGGGAGGGGTCAAATTTTTCAAAAACTGTTCGTTCGTCATAACCATCACCTCTGCAGCCATATTACCATACGGGATCCCGTTTGTCGAGAGACGGATTTCAAGGTATATTTTACCGTCCCGTATCATACCGTGTGGCGGAGGGATGCGTATGAAACGGTGGTGGATAGCGGCGGCGGTATGTTGTGCGGCCGTGCTTGCGACGTTGCCGCGTGTGGAACAGGCCGCCTCGCTTGCGACGGCGGGCCCGTACGTATTGGTGGATGCGGGGCACGGCGGTGCGGACGGCGGTGCCACGGGTGCGGACGGCACCGAAGAAAAAACGGTGAATTTGCAGATATCCCGTACTCTTTCATTGCTGTTACGGGTGATGGGGGTGAGGACGGGTATGACCCGTGAAGACGACCGTTCGATCCATACCGAAGGCGATTCTCTGCGTGAGCAAAAAGTCAGCGATATGCATAACCGCCTTACGATGTACGAAGAGGCGACGGTGGTGGTGAGCATCCATCAAAACCACTTTTCCGAAGCAAAGTATTACGGTGCACAGGTGTTTTGTGCGCCGCATCACCCGCAAAGCCGTGTGCTGGGTGCCGCCGTGCGGGAGAGCGTGCTCGGACTTTTGCAACCCGACAACACGCGACAGCTCAAGACGGCGGATGACGGGGTGTTCTTGCTCAGCAACACCACCGTGCCCGCGGTACTGGTGGAATGCGGCTTTTTATCCAATCCCGCCGAGTGCGCCAAACTGGCACAGAGCGACTATCAACAGCAGATGGCGTTTGCCGTGGCGGGCGGTGTGTTTTCTTTTTTGCAAAATGCGGATTTCGGCTTGTAAAGGTGAAAAAAGTGTGATATGATGGACGGGAGAAAAGGAGGGGAGGCCATGCCACCGAAGAATAAGACGGTGTTTGTTTGCACCGAATGCGGCTGTGAAGCACCGCGCTGGAGCGGACGTTGCCCCTCGTGCGGGGAATGGAACACCATGCAGGAAGAACTGCGCACCCCGCAATCCGCTGTCGCCGCCGTACCGAGCGGGCGGGTACACGCACAAAAACTGCGGGAGATCGACCCGCACGGTGAGGTGCGTACCTCCACGGGTATGAAAGAGTTGGACCGTGTGTTGGGCGGCGGGATCGTTAAGGGCGGGCTGATGCTCATCGGCGGCGATCCGGGTATCGGTAAGTCTACGTTGCTTTTGCAAATTTGCGAATACATCGGAAAGACCCGTAAGATACTGTACGTTTCGGGCGAAGAATCGGCGGCACAGATCAAACTGCGTGCCGACCGTCTGGGGGTGGAGAGTGAGAACCTCTCTCTGCTCTGTGAGACCGACCTTGCCACTGTTTTGGCGGCCATGCAGACGGAATCCCCCGAACTCATGATCGTCGATTCCATACAGACGATGAACTTGGCGGAGGTGTCCTCCTCACCCGGCAGTGTCACGCAGGTGCGGGAATGCACCTCGGCCATTATGCGGGCGGCGAAAGCGATGGATCTGCCCGTGTTCGTGGTGGGTCACGTGAACAAAGACGGTGCCATCGCGGGTCCCAAAGTGATGGAACACATCGTGGATTGCGTGCTGTATTTTGAGGGGGACCGCAACAGCAGTTACCGTCTGCTCCGTTGTGCCAAAAACCGCTACGGTTCCACCAATGAGATCGGCGTGTTCGAAATGCGGGACCGCGGGTTGGCGCAGGTGGAAAATCCGTCGCAAATGTTGCTTTCGGGCAGGCCGCAAGGGGTCAGCGGCACCTGCGTATCCTGCACGATCGAGGGGACGCGCCCCCTGCTTGCTGAAGTGCAAGGACTGGTCACACCCAGCGGCTTCGGTAATCCGCGGCGTATGTCCACGGGGTTTGATTACAACCGTATGACCCTGCTGCTCGCGGTACTCGAAAAGCGAGCGGGGTATTTCTTCCAGAATCTGGATGCTTACCTGAACGTGGTGGGCGGTATCCGTCTGGAAGAGCCTGCGGCCGATCTCGCGGTGTCGCTCGCACTGGTTTCGGGGTTGAAGGACAAGCCCGTACCCGAAGGGGTGGTCGCCTTTGGTGAAGTGGGCTTAACGGGGGAGATCCGCGCAGTCTCCCACGCCGAAGCGCGCGTGGCGGAAGCGGCACGTCTCGGGTTTACCCGTGTGTTGATGCCGCGGCAGAACGTCGCCGCCATCACCCCGCGCACGGATATTGAGATCGTCGGTGTGCAAAACGTACGCGAAGCATTTGAATTGCTGTAAGGAGTGTTGAACATGATCAAAGTTACGGTTTGGAACGAAGGACGTCACGAAAAGATCAGTGACGAGGTGCGCGGTGTGTATCCCGAAGGCATTCACGGGGCGATCGCGGCGTTTTTGGGTGCGGAGGAGGATATCACCGTCCGTACCGCCACGCTGGACGATCCCGATTGCGGCTTGCCGCAAGAGGTGGTGGACGACACCGATGTGATGCTCTGGTGGGGCCATATGGCGCACGACGACGTGCCGGATGCGGTGGTCGAGCGGGTGGCCGATGCCGTTCACGCAGGTATGGGGCTTATCGTGCTGCACAGCGGGCATCATTCGAAAGTGTTCCGCCGTTTGATGGGTACGCCCTGCAGTCTCGGTTGGCGTGAAGACGGGGATATGGAACGCGTGTGGGTGGTCGATCCCGCGCACCCCATTACGCAGGGTATCGACCGTTACTTTGAACTGCCGCACGTGGAAACGTATGCCGAGCCGTTTTCCGTTCCCGAACCCGAAAAACTTCTGTTTATCGGCAGTTACGAGGGCGGCGAAGTGTTCCGCAGCGGTTGTCTGTGGCGGCGCGGACACGGCACGGTGTTTTATTTCCAACCGGGTCACGAGACCTTCCCGATCTATTACGAACCCGCGGTGCAGACGGTGATCAAAAATGCGGTGCGCTACTGTGCGCCCGTGATCCGTCAGCCGATCACCTGCCCGCATATTGAGAAAATTTGAGGAAAACGTATGATTACTTTTGACGAACTGCGCCGCCGTGAGGATATCCGCACCTACATTACCCGTGCGGACGAATCGCTGGAGGCACTTGGGTTTACCGAACACAGCTTTGCCCACGTCACCCGCGTGGCGACGGAGGCGGGACGTCTGCTTTCGGAACTTGGGGTTTCCGAGCGCACGGCGGAACTCGCCCGTATCGCGGGGTATCTGCACGATATCGGCAATCTCGTCAACCGCATTGAGCATTCGCAAAGCGGTGCGGTGATGGCGTTCCGTATTCTTGACCGTTTGGATATGGACGCGGCCGAGATCGCCACGGTGGTGACCGCCATCGGCAACCACGACGAAGGCACGGGTGTGCCGGTGAATGAGGTGTCGGCGGCACTCATTCTGGCGGATAAATCCGACGTGCGCCGCACCCGCGTGCGTAATCACGATCTGACGAAGTTCGATATTCACGACCGTGTGAACTATTCGGTAGAGCACTCGTCATTGGAATTGAACGACGATAAGACTACCCTCGCCCTGCGGCTGACGGTGGATACGCAGTACGGCAGTGTGATGGAGTATTTCGAAGTGTTTATGGAACGTATGCTCCTCTGCCGCCGCGCCGCCGAAAAACTCGGTGTGAGATTTACCCTGTTCATCAATGGACAGTGTGTGATGTGATCTAAATGACAATAGACCCTATCCAAAGGTGCGCACACCTTTGGATAGGGTCTATTGTCTTGTAAGTATCAACCTTTTCGTCTGACCATCCCCGCAACCGCACACACGGCAAAAGCGAGAATGTTCACCGCCACCACCGTGGCACCCGTGGGCAATTCCCATGCGAAGGATGCCACCGTACCGATCAGAAAACAGGTGACCGACAGTACCGCCGCCGTCACCGCCGTGCGGCGAAAGGTGCGGCACACCCGCATAGCGGAGAGCGCGGGGAAGATGATCAGCGAAGAGATGAGCAAGGCGCCCATCATCCGCATACCCAGCACTACCGTTACGGCGGTCAGCAGGGCGACGAGCAGATTATACATTCCCGCCTTCGTACCCGTTGCACGGGCGAACGTCTCGTCAAACGTCACCGCAAATAAGCGGTTGAAGAACAAGAGATAGAGAAGCAGTACGACGACCGCCAGTATTACGCTGAGCACGGTATCTTCGCGGCTGAGCGAGAGGATACTGCCGAACATGTAATTGTTCACGTCGGTGTTCATGCCGCCCGAAAGCGACACGACGAGCACGCCGACCGCCAGCGACCCCGAGGAGATGAGCGCCGTTGCGGCGTCCCCTTTGATGCGGGTACTCTCACTTAACCGAAGCAACAGCACGGCGGCGAGGGAGACCACGGGAATACACACCGCCAGCGGGGCGGCACCGAGTGCCGCGGCAATCGCCAGCGCGCCGAACCCGACGTGGGAAAGCCCGTCACCGATCATGGAATAGCGTTTGAGCACCAAAGTCACGCCAAGCAATGCGGCGCACAGCGAGACCAACACACCCACGATCAGCGCCCGCACCAAAAACGGGTAGGAGAGCATTTGCCCGATCAACTCAAACATGGCTCTCACCTCCCAAAAAACGCTGCCCGATCTCGCTTTGCAGGTACATCTCCCGCGTACCGAAGAAGAGGGGACGGCCGCCGAGATGTAAGACGTGGGTGGCGTGTTCCCGCACGGCGGTGGGATCGTGCGATACCATGATGATCGCTACCCCGTGGTCGCGGTTCAAGTGATGAATGACTTTATACAGTTCCGCCGTCACGAGCGGGTCTAACCCCGCGGCAGGCTCGTCGAGCAACAGCACCTTTTGGGTGGCGCACAGCGCCCGCGCCAACAATACCCGCTGTCGCTGCCCGCCCGACAGTGCGTGAAAACTGCGGTGGCGCAGGGGGAGAATGTCGAGCAGTTCCATGCTGTGCCGCGCTTCTGCCTTATGGGTGCGGGTGTAAAACGGGCGCGTGCCCAAACGGTTCAGGCATCCCGACAACACCACTTCGTACACACTTGCGGGGAAGTCGCGCCGATAGTCGGTCTGTTGCGGCAGATACCCGATCTCGTGCGGTGCCAATCCGTCGCCGTAGGTGACGGTGCCTTCCGTCGGCGCTTTCAGGCGCAACAATCCTTGAATAAGCGTGCTTTTGCCCGAACCGTTTTCGCCCACGATACACAGGTACTCACCCGCGTTCAGTGTCAGTGAAACGTCCGACAGCACCGTGTGTCCGTCATAGCCGAAAACGGCATCGCGGCAGGCAATCAAACTCATTATCCAAGCGCCTCCTTCAACACGGTAAGATTTTGCGTCATCAGCGACAGATAGGTGACACCGCTTTCCAGTTCCGCCTTGGTTACGTTGTGGCAAGAGTGGAACAGACGCTTTTCGGCTCCCGTTGCCTCGCACACGGTATCGGCCAACTTTTGGTTGGAGAATTCAATGTACAGCACCACGGGAATGCTTTGTGCCTTCACCGTGTCGGCCAGCGCCGCTATCGTCGCGGCAGACGGCTCGGCAGAGTGGTCACACCCCGCGTATGCCGTTTCGGCGTGCAGACCGTAATCTTCGGTGAAATGGCGGAAGGGGAAACGGTCGGCAAACACGAGCGTGCGCCGCGTACCGTTTTGCACCGTTTCGAGAAACTGCTCGTCCAACTTTTGAAGATCGGCCGTATACTTGTCCGCATTGGCGCGCAATGCCGCATCGTCTGCGGGACGCAGACCGCACAGCGTATCCTCGAGCGCGTGTACGATGTCGATCGCGTATGCGGGCGAGGTCCACACGTGCTCGTCCGCTTCCCCGGCGGGGGAGAGACCTACGCAGTCGAGCAAGGTCAGCGTGTTTGGCGGTTCATCCATGGCGGCGAGCATATCCGTGACCCACGCGTCCGATTCGCCGCCCACGTAAACGAACAGATCACAGTTTTGAATGTCCACGATATCCCGCGGTGTCGGCTCGTAGGAATGCGTTTCCTGCCCCGGCGGGAGAAGAAGCGAAACGTCTGCTTCGGGGGCGATGGTCCGCACGAAATCGTACGGCGGAAACACCGTGCAGATAACGGTGAGTTTGTCGTTCGTTTTTTCACCCGTGCCGCATCCCGTGCATCCGAGCAGGCAGAGCGCCGCAAGCAACAAGGCAACGATACGTTTTATCATACGGTACATCCTTTCTCGGCGCATGTCTCACACCGCCCGAACAGCATGGTGGCGCTCTCGTCGGCGGTGAAATGGTGGCGCTTTAACAGTTCGCGTTCCACGAAGGTGGTGATATCGTGATCCAGATGCACCACTCGCCCGCAATCGACGCACTTCAAATGCAAATGGTCGTGACAGTGCTCGTCACCCAGAATTTGATAGGTAAACTGGCGGCTGTTGCCCCGCACAAAACGGCGCACCGTGCCATCCGCCACCAAAGCGGTCATCAGCCGATATAACGTGCTTTTGCCCGTCGGCAGGGCGGCGGCGATCTCCTCGATGGTGCAAGGAGTATCCGCGTGTTCGCGCAAAAATTGCAGCAGCAACTCCCTGCCGTCGGTGCAGTAATGGGTGGACAACGTCACTCACCTCACAAAAATTGAGAATTACTCTCAATAGTATACTCGTTGCGAATAATTTTGTCAAGTAGGGGCGGCAATCTGCCGCCCGCATTTCAGCGGCAATCTGCCGCCCGCATTCCAGCGGCAATCTGCCGCCCGCATTCCGACCGAATACACACTTACGGCGTGCGCCGTAGGGACAGCCGTCCTCGGCTGTCCGCCGATTACGCGCCCAATGGGAAAACGTAGGGCGCGGCGATCTTCGACGCGCCGCGAGAGACACACGACGCCCCGTGTGGTAGAGTCGTCTGCATTTTTGTGCTTGATTTTTTGCGCGTATACGCGTACAATAGTAGAAAAGAAGGGGGTGGCCGTATGGCGGTCTGTTATATCGTGGGGGCGGCGGCGTATTGCGCGCCGTTCACACCGTCGGCGGGGGACTTAGTGATCGCGGCGGACGGCGGCTTGCGGCATTTGCGTGTGCGCGGTATCACCCCCGACCGTATCGTGGGGGATTTTGATTCGCTCGGCGCGACACCGCAAGGTGAGGGCGTGCTGATCTATCCCGTGGAAAAGGACGATACCGACACGCAACTTGCCGTGCGTCTCGCGTGGGAAGCGGGTTTTCGTGACTTCCGCCTGTTGGCGGGCACGGGCGGGCGCAGTGACCACACCCTTGCCAACCTGCAAACGCTGTTGTGGGTGGTACGGCGCGGCGGTCGTGCCGTGCTGTGCGGGGAGGGGGAATGTTTCACCGCTCTGCAAGGCGGTACGGTGCGTTTTCCGAAAACGGCCGAAGGCACCCTCTCCCTCTTCGCCCAGGGCGGCGATGCCCACGGCGTGACGATCGAGGGGGCGTATTACCCGCTTGTAAACGGCACCCTCACGGCAGAGCACGCGCTGGGGGTCAGCAACCATTTTACGGGTGAGCCCTGCACCGTTTCGGTAGCGGAGGGGGCTGTGCTGATCTATTGGACGGGCACGGCAGACGAGGTGACCTTCGATGAGTGAGTGGCAGATACAACGCGTGGGGGAGATCGATTCTACCAACACGCAGGTAAAGCGCATGGCGCTCGACGGTGTGCCCGACGGTACGGTGTTGATCGCCGACCGTCAATACGGCGGGCACGGGCGCATGGGACGGACCTTTCACTCGCCGCACGGCGGACTGTACATGAGCGTGTTGTTTCGCCGTCCGATCGGTGAGGGGGTCAGCCCCTTGTGGACGGTCGCGGCGGCGGTGGCGGCGGCCGAAGCGTGCGAAGCGCTCTGCGGTCGTGCGGTCGGCATCAAATGGGTGAACGATCTGGTGTTGGACGGACGTAAAGTCTGCGGCATCCTGGCGGAAGGGGTCACCCTTCGGGATACCGTGTGTATCGTGGTGGGCTTCGGTGTGAATATCACACCGCCCGCCGACGGTTTTGCGGCGGATATCGCGGGCACGGCGGGGGCACTGTGCGAATCGGCACCACCCGATGCGCGTGACCGCTTGGCGGCGGATATTCTCACGCGCCTCGCCGCTTATACCGCCGATCTTTCGGCGCGCACTTTCCTTGAGGGGTACCGTTCGCGTTCCATCCTGAACGGGCAGACGGTCACCTTTTATGAACGCGGTGAAGCACACACGGCACGGGTGTGCGGTGTGGACGATAA
Organism: uncultured Eubacteriales bacterium; assembly: GCA_964515215.1. Lineage (GTDB taxonomy): Bacteria > Bacillota > Clostridia > Oscillospirales > Acutalibacteraceae > SIG588. Next base: position 17,584 of record CAZESL010000012.1, on the reverse strand, counting down.
CGGCGGGCTGACGGTTGAAGAAGCGGGTGTGTGCCGCACGTTGACGGCGGGAGAGGTCACCACCCACCGCGAAACGTAAATTTTGCAAAAAACACTTGCATTTTCAAAATGAGTGTGGTATAATACCGCTGTTATTTATGGAAATGTATGTTCGGAGGTAAGTAAAATGGGTATTTGGGAATACATTATCGGTATCGTGTTGATCATTATGGCGTTGCTCGTCATCGCTGTGGTGTTGCTGCAGGAAGGCCGTGAGGCGAATCTGGGTGCTATTTCGGGCGCGGCGGATACCTTTATGGAAAAGGGTAAGGCGCGTACGCTCGATGCGTTCCTGTCCAAGTGGACCAAGGTGATCTCCATCGCGTTCTTCGTGTTGGTGTTCGTCGGTATGTTGGTCACCCAGTTTGTGGCGAAATAAGCAAAGCAAGTCAAACACCCGTGTGTTCTTTAGACACGCGGGTGTTTTTTTGTATAAATTCTCTCCTCGCTGTCATATACTCCCAGTGAGGTGATGGCAGTGAAACAATGGTTGCGTGAAAATCTGCTCCGCCCGCCTGTGCGGGAGGACGCATTGGCCGAGGCGATACAAGCGGTGTGCGGGCAGTTGCAGTCGGTGGACTCCCGCTTTGCGGAGGAGACCGACGAGGACCTTTTGGACGCGTGTATGTACGAACGGTTGGCACTGCAGGCGCGCTACCGCTATTTGTCCCGTTTGGTGCGCTGTCGGGCGCAAAACGTATGAGACGGTGGTTGGGTTCGGCGGCGAGCGGTATTGCGGCACTGTTGCTGGTGGATATGCTCGGCGGATTCACGGGGGTGTCGATGGCACTCAATCCGTTCACCCTCACCGTGTGCGGTGTGTTCGGTGTACCGGGAACGGTCACGCTGTTGGTGTTAAAAGCCATACTCGGTTGACAAGTACCGCATTTTTCGGTACAATACAAGGGAACTCATCAAAGGAGTAAACGCATATGAAGATATTGATGATCCCTTCGTGGTACCCTACGCCGCAAATGCCGATGCTGGGTACGTTTTATAAAGAACAAGCCGAAGCCATGGCGGCGGCAGGTGCCGAGGTCGCGGTCATTTACGCCGACGTAAACGGCCGTCTGCACGGCAACGGTACGCACATTTTTACGGAAAACGGTGTCTATACCGTCATTTGTCAAAAATTGAATATCACCCCGCGTATGGAACGCGGGCGTGTGTGGCAACGCACCGCGATGATCCGAAAAGCGTTTCGCCGTTTGTGCCGCGAGTGGGGGCGTCCCGACGTGGTGAATCTCCGCTCGTCTTTGCAAGGGTACGAAGCGTTGGCGCTGTGCCGCCGTGAGCGATTGCCGCTGTTCTTTATGGAGCATTCTTCGGTGATCCTGACCGAAGGGGCAGACACCGCCGCCCGTCGCCGTCTGGCGGCGGTGATGCAGGCGGCGGGGGTGAACGCCTGCGTGAGCGAGGCGTTGCGGTCGGTGATGCAACCGATCGCACAGACCCGTGTGATCCCCGATCTGGTGGACGACAGCCGTTTCACTCCGCGCCCGCAGGAGACGGAGGAGACCTTCCGTTTCCGTGCGATGGGACAACTGCGTCCTATCAAGGGGTATGACACGCTGATCGCGGCGTTTGCCGCTCTCTGTGACCGCACCGACCGTGCGGTCAGTCTGGAGATCGCGGGGGCGGGCGTGTTGCGTGAACAACTGCAACGGCAAATTGATGAGGCGGGGATCGCGGACGAGTGCCGTTTGGTCGGCGTTATCCCGCGTGAGGAGACACCGCAGTTTATGAACGGATGCGACTGCTTCATCTGTTCTTCCCGTCACGAGACACTCTCATGCGTGCTGAACGAAGCCGCCGCCTGCGGCAAACCGCTGATCAGTACCCGTTGCGGCGGCCCTGCGGATATCATCACCGAAACCAACGGCGTGTTGGTCGCGGTGGAGGATGCGGCGGCGATGGCCGACGCGATGGAACGTATGCTCGCGGAACGGGAAACGTACGATCCCGCCGCCATTCGTGCCGAAACGGTCGCCCGTTTCGGCAAAGCGGCGGTCAGCCGCCGTTTACTGGAGGCCTGTGAAGAGGCGATTGAAAGAGGTGCCGTATGTTAGACCTGCCGATCACCAACAGCCTTACGGCACATGCCGAGGGCGAATTGCTGTACTATACCTTTCCCACACTGGATGCCGTACCGTTCGTGCGGCATGCGGTGTCCACCCGCCTCGGCGGCGTGAGTGAGGGGATATTCCAAAGTATGAACCTGAGCTTCGGACGCGGGGACGACCCCGTCCGCGTGCGGGAAAATTTCGACCGTCTGTGCGGGGCTATCGGTGTCCGGACCGAGCGCATCGTGCTGTCCCGTCAGGAACATCACACCTTCGTGCGCAACGTCACCGCGGCGGATTGCGGTAAAGGTATTACCCGCGAGCGGGATTATGACGATTTCGACGGTCTGCTCACCGATGAGCCGGGGGTGGTGCTGTGCACCCAGTACGCCGACTGTGTGCCGCTTTTGTTTGCCGACCCGAAACGACGGGTGGTAGGCACCTCGCACTCGGGGTGGAAAGGCACGGTAGCCGAGATGGGACGCGTCACGGTGGAACGCATGGTATCGGATTACGGTTGCCGACGTGAGGATATCGTGGCAGGTATCGGCCCTTCCATCGGCCCGTGTTGTTTTGAGGTGGACGAGCCGGTATACGACCGCTTTTCGGAACTCTCCGTGTGGGATGAGGCTTGTGTGAAACGGATGCCGAACGGTAAGTTTTATATCGATATGTGGCAGATCAACCGCCGTATTCTGCTGGCGGCGGGGCTCAAGGATGAGCATATCAGCGTGACCGATCTGTGTACCCGTTGCCGTCCCGACGTGTTCTGGTCGCACCGTGCGACGAACGGTGTGCGGGGAAGCCTTGCGGCGCTGATCGCCATAGGAACATAATGCGATGTCCCTTCATAGGATGGGGTGAGTAAAAAACCTGATCCTATGGGGGGATATTTTATGCAAGCGATCGAAACTTTTGCCGTGATAGGCGGTGACCTGCGCGCCGCCTATCTTGCCGGTTTGCTCTCGCAGGACGGATTTCGCGTGATCACCGCAGGGCTGGACGGTACCGATCTGCCGCCCTGCGTTACGGGTTGTACCAATCTCGCACAAGCGGTGACACTGGCGGACTGTGTGGTGTTGCCGCTTCCCGTGACCACCGACGGTACCACGCTGAACGCGCCGTTTTCCCGCGTTCGTATACAAGCAGAGCAGGTGCTGGGTTCGCTTTCGCCCGCACAGTTTGCGGTGGGAGGCGGTGTACCTGCCGCCTGGCGCGAACAATTGGCGGAAAACGGTGTTGTGTTGCACGACTACTTACAGCGGGAGGAATTGGCACTGCTCAACAGCATACCCACCGCCGAAGGGGCGGTGCAACTGGCGATGGAGGAATTGCCGATCACGTTGCGCGGTGCGCGGGTACTGGTTACGGGTTACGGCCGCGTAGCGCGTGCTTTGTGCTCGCTCTTGACCGCCATGGGAGCGTCGGTGACGGTGGCGGCACGGCGATGTGCCGACCGTGCGGCGGCAACGACTATGGGATGTTCTGCGGTGGAGATCGGTGCGGTTGCGGATGCGGGGGATTTTGACGTGATCTTCAACACCGTACCGGCGTTGATCTTTGATGCGGCGCTTTTGAAAAAACTGGACCGTTCCACCTTGCTGATCGATCTCGCCTCCCGTCCCGGCGGGGTGGATTTCGACACCGCCGCCGCTCTGCAGATGAAAACGGTATGGGCGCTGTCCCTGCCCGGACGGGTAGCCCCCAAAACCGCTGCCGACATCATTCGGCAAACGGTGCTCAATATGTTGCGTGAGGAGGGACGGTTATGAGCGCGTTACGCATCGGCTGGGCACTGTGCGGCTCGTTTTGCACGCTGGCAAACGTGACGGCGGAAATGGCAAAGACGGTCGCGGCGGGACATACGGTATATCCTATCTTTTCCGCACCGATGTGTACGGTGGATACCCGTTTCGGCACGGCAGAACGCTGGCGCATCGAGATCGGCGACGTGTGCGGCCGTCCGCCGCTTACCGCCTTGACCGAGGTGGAGCCGCTCGGCCCGCGGGATATGCTCGACGTGTTGGTGGTCGCACCCTGCACGGGCAGTACGCTTTCGAAACTCGCGGCGGGGGACAGCAGTACCGCCGTGACCCTCGCGGTAAAATCCCACCTCAGACGTGAGCGCCCCGTGGTGCTTGCGGTCTCCACCAACGACGCACTGGCAGGCTCGTTCCCCGCGATTGCCGCTTTGAAAAATCGCAAACACTACTACTTCGTGCCGATGCGGCAGGACGCTCCCGCCGAAAAGCCGAATTCCCTGGTAGCGGATTTCTCCCGTATCGGGGATACGGTCGCGGCCGCACTGGAGGGGAAACAGGTGCAACCGCTGTTCGTTTAGGGTTTGACTGCTCACCATAGCGCAAAATGTCAAGGGGAATTTTGAAATTCTCCTTGACATTTTTTTCGACACACATTATAATGTAATCAATAATGTATCGGCGTTGAGGAAGTCCATTTGCTTTTGCCGCCCAGAGAGGGATGCTCGAATTTTTTCGGCTGGAAGGTGTCCTGCAGAGTTGAAAGCAAAAAGCCGCTTCGGAGCCGTTGCCGCGAGGAGCGGCACGCCTTGTCCCCGTTATCGGACAAACGAGTGGGGGCCGTTCGGCGGCTTCAATTTGGGTGGTACCACGGAGTTTCCGTCCCATATACGGGCGGAGACTCTTTTTTTCTATCTACGAAAGGATGTTAAGCGTTATGAAATGGACCGGATTGAACGAACTGCGTGAAAAATATCTCGCGTTTTTTGAAAGCAAAGGCCACTTGCGGTTGCCCAGCTTTTCGTTGGTGCCGCAGGGGGACAAATCCTTGCTTCTCATCAACGCGGGTATGGCGCCGATGAAGAAGTATTTCACGGGTGAACTTACCCCGCCGCGCAAGCGGGTGACCACGTGCCAGAAGTGTATCCGTACCCCCGATATCGAGCGTGTGGGTAAGACGGCGCGTCACGGCACCTATTTTGAAATGCTCGGTAACTTCAGTTTCGGCGATTATTTCAAGCACGAAGCGACCGCGTGGGCGTGGGAATTCTGCACCGACGTGCTGGAACTGCCCGTGGACCGTTTGTGGATCAGTATTTATGAAGAAGACGATGAAGCGTTCGATATTTGGACGAAGGAAGTCGGTGTCGATCCGTCCCACATCGTCCGTCTCGGCAAAGCCGACAACTTCTGGGAGCACGGCTCGGGCCCCTGCGGCCCCTGCTCCGAGATCCATCTGGATCGCGGTGAAGAGTTCGGTTGCGGCTCGCCCGATTGCGGTGTGGGTTGCGATTGCGACCGCTTTTTGGAGTTCTGGAACCTGGTGTTCACCCAGTTCGATAACGACGGCAACAACAACTACACCCGTCTCAAAAACCCGAATATCGACACGGGCATGGGTCTGGAACGTCTCGCCTGCATCATGCAGGGGGTCAACAACCTCTTTGAGGTGGATACCGTGCAGAATATCATGAAGCACGTCAGCCGTATCGCGAACGTACAATACGGTGACGACGAGCGCACCGATATCTCCCTGCGCGTGATCACCGACCATATCCGTTCCACCACCTTCATGATCGGTGACGGCGTAATGCCCTCCAACGAAGGGCGCGGCTACGTGCTTCGCCGTCTGCTTCGCCGTGCGGCGCGTCACGGCCGTCTGCTCGGCATCGGTGAGCCGTTCCTCTATCAGGTGTGTGAAACGGTGATCGCCGAAAATGCTTCCGCCTATCCCGAACTGGGGGATAAAGCGGATTTCATCAAGAAATTGATCCTGGTGGAAGAGGAAGCGTTCGGCAAGACGATCGACGCGGGTCTTGCGATGCTGGACGATATGCTCGCCGACTTGAACGGTACCGAACTGTCGGGTGCGGATGCGTTCAAACTGTACGATACCTACGGTTTCCCGCTGGATCTGACGCAGGATATTTTGGAAGAAAAAGGCCTCACGGTAGGTGAGGAAGAGTTCCGCGAACTGATGACCGCTCAGCGTGCACGTGCGCGTGCCGCCCGTAAGGATGCGGGTGCGGATGCGTGGAAGAACAGCGGCGCGGCGCTCAAAGACGTGGCACCTGCCCGCTTCGTGGGATATGCCGATCTCACCGCCGAAGCCAAAGTCACCGCACTGGTGAAGGACGAGCAGCGTGTGGAGGAGATCGCGGACGGCGATGCCGCACTGGTACTGCTTGACGTGACCCCGTTCTACGGTGAAAGCGGCGGTCAGGTGGGGGATATCGGTCTGCTCACCAACGAAGGTGTGACGGTGGAAGTGCAGAACACCTTGAAGGGCGCGGACGGCGCGGTGTTGCACGTAGCGGAAGTGAAACAAGGCACTCTGCGCGTGGGGGATACCGTCACGGCGGCGGTGGATGCGGCGACCCGCACCGCCACCATGCGTAACCACACGGCGGCGCACTTGTTGCAGGCGGCACTGCGCGAATTGCTCGGCAATCACGTGGAGCAGGCGGGTCAGTTGGTGACCCCCGAACGGATGCGTTTTGACTTTACTCATTTCTCGTCCCTCACGGCAGAACAGATCGCCGCGGTGGAAGACCGCGTGAACGGCTGGATCTTGGACGGCGTGGCGGCGGATATCCGCGAAATGCCGATCGACGACGCGCGCGCACTGGGTGCGATGGCGCTGTTCGGTGAAAAATACGGCGACGTGGTGCGCGTGGTGCGCTTCGACGGCGTGTCCACCGAACTGTGCGGCGGTACCCACGCGGATAACACCGCAAAGGTCGGCTTGTTCCGCATCGTGTCGGAAGGCTCGGTCGCGGCAGGCGTGCGCCGTATCGAAGCGGTGACGGGTGCGAACCTGCTCGCCGAATGGCGCCGTGAACACGCGGTGCTTGTGCAGACGGCGGATGCCATCAAAGCGGCGGGTGCCGACGATATTCTGCGCCGTACCGCGCAAATGACCGCCGAGTTGCGTGATTTGAAAAAGGAACTTGCAGACCTCAAGGCGCAGGCGGCGGCGGGTCAGGCAGGCGACGTGTTCAGCACTGCCAAGGAGATCGGCACCATCAAACTCGCGACGGCGGTGTATCACGATATCGCGTCGGGTGATCTGCGTACCATGTGCGACACCTTGAAGAGTACGGCGGATAAGAACAAGGGCATCGTGTTGCTCGCGGGTATCAACGGCGATGCGGTGACCTTCGTGTGCTACTGTTCGTCGGATGCCGTGAAGGCGGGCGCCAATGCGGGCGCGCTGATCAAAGCGACCTGCACCTTCTGCGGCGGTAAGGGCGGCGGCCGTCCCGACAGCGCGATGGGCGGTGCCAAAGACGTGAACCGTGTGGAAGAAGCACTCGCGGCAGCGGCCGATACCGTGGCTTCGATGCTGTAAGGAGGGTATCCTATGGATTGCATTTTTTGTAAGATCGCGGCGGGTGAGATCCCGTCGAAAAAGGTATACGAAGACGAGCAGATCCTGGCGTTTTACGACATCGAGCCGAAGGCACCCGTGCACGTACTGGTGATCCCGAAACAACACATTACCGGTGCGGCGGCGGTGACGGCGGAGAACGCGGCGGTGGTGGCACATATTTTTGCCGTTATTCCGCAGATCGCAAACACCCTCGGTATCACCGATTTTCGCGTGGTCACCAATAACGGGGCAGACGCGGGACAGACGGTGCACCATTTGCATTTCCACATTTTGGGCGGCGGCAAGTTGGGGGAAATGGCATAACACCGTTGCCGAAATTATGAGAGAGGAAGAGACCCGTGCAGTATATTGTGGCGGATCTGGAGTGGAACGGTGCGTATTCCAAGAAAGCGCACGGCTACTTTAACGAGATCATTGAGATCGGCGCGGTCAAACTGAACGAGCGGCTGGATATGGTGGATACCTTTCACGCGGTCATCAAACCCGTGGTCAGTCGCAAACTCACCCGTTTGGTGAGCGATCTGACCAACATTACGGGTGAAGAACTGGAGGACGGTACCACCTTTTCGGCGGCGGCGGACGAGTGGCAACGCTGGGTGGGGGAGGAAGAATCCATTCTGCTCACGTGGAGTACCACCGACCTGTCGGTACTGCTTGAGAATTATCGTTTTCACCTGAAGTGTGACCGTATTCCGTTTATGACGAAATACGCCGACCTGCAAGCCTACGTGCAAAAGCATAATACACTCGGCAATGCAGGCCAGCAAGTGGGGCTTGCCCGTGCGTGCGAAGCACTCGGCATCTCCGATGAGGGGTTCGAACAGCACCGCGCGTTGGATGACAGCCGTATGACTGCGATGATCGCACAAAAGACGGTCGAATGGGATGCGTTTTTGCCGTTCGTGCGGGAAGCGGATAAGGCGTTTTACGATCGCCTGAACTTCAAGCCGTATTACATACGCGATGCCGACAGTCCCCTGATCGCGCGTCAGCACTGGCGGTTTCGTTGCCCTGCTTGCGGGCGGGCGTTGCGTAACCGCAAGGAGTGGCGGTTTTACAATCAGGCGTTTTGGGCGGAAATGGTGTGCCGCACCTGCGACAAGACCTATACCGCCCGTGCACAGTTCCGTAAGAAATTCGACAGCGTGGAGGTCAAACGTAAGTTGACCGAAAAGCTGTCGGAAAATAAAGAAGCAAAAAAAGAGGAGAGTGTCTGAAATGAAAAAGTTTATGGCAGAGTTTAAGGCGTTTGCAATGCGCGGCAACGTGATCGACCTGGCGGTCGGTGTTATCATCGGCGGTGCGTTCCAGAAGATCGTCACTTCGGTGGTGAACGATCTCATTATGCCGTGGATCGGTCTTTTGACCGGCGGCACCAATTTTGTGGATCAGTTTGCCATTCTGAAGTTGCCCGAAGGCGTGACGAAAGATATGGTTCTCTCGCTGGACGTGGCGAAAGAACTCGGCGTTACCACCTTTAACTACGGTGCGTTCATCACCGCCGTGATCGATTTTATCATTATGGCGTTCATCATCTTCTTGCTGGTGAAGGGGATCAATACGCTTTCCGGCTTGAAGAAGAAGGAAGAGGAAGCCCCCGCAGAGCCGACCACCAAAGTCTGCCCGTTCTGCAAGAGCGAGATCGCGATCGAAGCGACCCGTTGTGCCCACTGCACGTCCGAACTGCCGAACGAATAATTTTCAAAAAATTGTAAAAAACACTTGCAATTTTCTCGGTAGTGTGCTATCATTGATAGGCTATGGTCGGTCACTGTGACCGTTCCGTGCTTGATGCAAAGCATCAGGACGATGGTCCTCTGCCCACTCCGTTGGGCATGAACATCGGAAAAGTTAGGGAGGATTTAGAAATGGATGCATTGAAACTCATTGCAGCAGACAGCCTGAAGGAAGCGGCACCGGCGTTTGAGATCGGTGATACCATCCGCGTGGACGTTAAGATCCGCGAAGGCGAGCGCGAGCGTATCCAGGCCTTCGAAGGCACTGTGATCGCGAAGAAGGGCAGCGGCGTGGCCGAGACCTTCACTGTGCGTCGTGTGTCGTACGGTGTCGGTGTGGAGCGTGTGTTCCCCCTGCATTCCCCCAACGTGGCGGCTGTGAAGATCGTCCGTCGCGGTAAGGTGCGCAGAAGCAAGCTGTATTATCTGCGTGATCGCGTGGGTAAGGCTGCGAAGGTTAAGGAACTGCTGTAAGCCGTCCCAAAACAAAGCACAACGAAGAAGGAGTGGTTTCGACCGCTCCTTTTTTGCTGTTTTTAAAAGAAAAATCGCTTTTCCACTTTTCTTTTCAAGGAAAGTGTGATAGAATATATCCATGTGCTATGAAACGAGGGATACGTTATGAATGAGTTTGAACACGATATGCATACGTCGGAGGAGACGACGACCGTCCAAAAGAAAAAGGCGGTTTCCCGTGAGGAGAAAAGTTGGCTGTATACGATGTATGAATTGATGGGTAACGTGGCGGTCGCGCTGTTGCTTGTCACGGTGTTGCTCGGTTTTTGCTTCCGCCAAGTGGTGGTGGACGGCGATTCCATGAACGATACACTGGAGGATAAAGATCGCTTGTTGCTTCAAACGGTGCTGTATACTCCCGAGCGGGAAGACATCGTGGTGATCTATCAGGAGGAAGAACCCGAAAAGCCGCTCATCAAGCGAGTGATCGCGCTCGGCGGCGATGCGGTAAAATTGAATCCCGTCACCAATGAGGTGTACTTGAAAAAGGCGGGGGAGAACGATTGGGAACTGCTGAACGAGCCGTACGTTCACTACCCGCTGGGATGGGGCATTGTATGGGATGAGGACAACGAGATCGTGGTGCCCGAAGGACACGTGTTCGTAATGGGTGACCACCGTAACGATTCCCGCGATAGCCGCACCATCGGGTGCATCAAGGAAGAAAACGTTGTGGGGGGCGCACTGCTACGCCTGTTCCCCTTTGGAGGACTGAAATGACAGATCAGGAAAAAGGGCGGACGATCCAGTGGTTTCCGGGGCACATGACCCGTACCCGCCGCAAGATCAAAGAGTGTTTGCCGCTCATCGATCTGGTGGTGGAGATATTGGATGCCCGTATTCCGCTGGCCAGCCGCAATCCCGATATGGATTCGTTGGTGGCGGGTAAACCGCGTTTGGTGATACTGAACAAGGCGGATATGGCGGACGAAGCCGCAACGGCGGCGTGGGTAGCGTATTATCGCAAAAAAGGTATCACCGCACTGGCACTGGATTGCAAGAGCGGTCGCGGTGTGAACGGGTTCGTTCCCGCTATGCGGGCGGTGTTGTCCGAAAAGATCGCCGCGTGGGAAGCGAAAGGTATGGTCAGCCGCCCCGTGCGGGCGATGGTGGTGGGGATCCCCAACGCGGGGAAATCCTCCTTCATCAACCGTTTGGCACGCGGCGGTAAGGCCAAGGTGGAAGATCGCCCCGGTGTCACGCGGGATAACCGTTGGTTTACGGTGGATGCAGGGGCGTTGCTCTTGGATACGCCCGGCGTGCTGTGGCCGAAATTTGAAGATCAAGAGGTGGCGCGCCGTCTCGCGTATACGGGCGCTATCCGCGACGAGATACTGGATACCGAAGAACTTGCCTGCGGGTTGTTGCAGTTGCTTGCGGACGAATATCGCGACCTGCTCTGTGCGCGGTATCGCTTGTCGGAAGAAGACTTGGAATGCTGTGCCGACAGTTGGGATCTTCTCTGCTTGATCGGCAAAAAGCGCGGGATGCTGGTCTCGGGCGGTGAGGTGAATACCGAACGCGCCGCTACGATGCTGTTGGATGAATTCCGCGGTGCCAAGATCGGGCGTATCACGCTGGAAAGACCGGGGGAGTAAGACCGATGGAAGAAAAGCAATACACCAACTATGAATTTGATGCGCTGTACCGCGCACAAAACGTGCGGTACCTGTGCGGTGTGGATGAAGCAGGACGGGGACCGCTGGCGGGCCCTGTATACGCTGCGGCGGTCATTTTGGATCCCCGTGTGATGATCGACGGAGTGAACGATTCGAAAAAACTCTCCGAAAAGCGGCGGGAAGCCTTGTTTGACGAGATCTGCGAAAAGGCGGTGGCGTACGGTATCGCCTCGGCTTCGGTGGAAGAGATCGAAGAAATGAACATTTTGCAGGCAACCTTTTTGGCGATGTCCCGTGCGGTGGCGGCGCTGTCCGTTTCCCCCGACTTTGTGTTGGTAGACGGCAATCAGGTACCCCGCGGGATCGATCGCCCCATCGAAACGGTGGTGAAAGGGGATGCGCGGTCCGCTTCCATTGCGGCGGCTTCTATTCTTGCCAAGGTCAGCCGTGACCGCTATATGCTCACGTTGGACGAACAATATCCGCAGTACGCATTCTCGAAACACAAGGGTTACGGCACGAAGGTGCATTGCGAAGCGTTGCAGACTTTTGGCCCTTCGCCCGAACACCGCTTGAGTTTTTTGAAAAACATTTTGGGATAAGGAACGAGTAACTATGGCGAAAGTTTCGGCAGGTGCGGCAGGCGAAGTGCTTGCCGCCCGCTTTTTACGTGACAAGGGGTACACCATTACAGCAGCGAACGTGCATTCCCGTTTCGGTGAAATAGACATAATTGCCGAAGACGGACAATATATTGCCTTCGTAGAGGTAAAGACCCGCAGTGAACACGCACTGTATACCCCGCGTGAGGCGGTGACGCGTGAAAAACAGCGCAAGATCCTCGGCACGGCGGCACTGTACCTTCAGCGGCATTCCACCGCCAAGCAGCCGCGTTTTGATGTGATCGAGATCGTCACCGCAACGGGTCATCCGATGAAAGCGTTGGAGATCAATCACATTATGGGCGCGTACGAAACGGAGGGCCTGCATGCAGCTTTTTGATCTGCATTGTGATACGTTGTACGAAGTGTATACAAAAAAATACCCCCTATCCAAAAACGACGGTCACGTCGACCTGTTGCGTGCCGCGCGGTACGAGCCGTATGTGCAGACGTTAGCGGTATGGATCCCCGAAAACCTGCGCGGTGATGCCGCGTGGGATTTTTGTTGCCGCGTGTTGGCACACGCCGAAGAGGAGCCCATACGCCTTTGGCGTAAAGGCGAACGACTTGACGACCGCTTGCGATCGCACAAGACGGTCGGGATACTTGCGGTGGAGGGCGGCGCGGCGATCGGGGACGATATGGCCCGTATTGACGCGCTTGCCGCCCGCGGCGTACGGTATATCACCCTCACGTGGAACGGCGAAAACGCACTCGGTAACGGTTGCCTCTCACCCCGCCGCGACGGGCTGACTGCGTTTGGAAAAGCGGCGGTGCGGCAGATGGAACAGGCAGGGATCACGGTGGACGTTTCCCACCTGAACGAAGCGGGGTTTTGGAATGTGGCAGATATGGCGAAACGCCCGTTTATCGCCAGTCATTCCAACGCGGCGGCGGTATGCCCGCACCCGCGCAATTTGACCGATCGGCAGTTTCAGGCCATCGTGGAATGCGGGGGATTGGTGGGGATCAATCTGTGTACCGACTTCTTAGGTGCCCCCACGTTTGAAGCGATCGAGCGTCATTTGTATCACTTTTGTGAGCGTGGCGGTGAGAATGCCGTGGCCTTCGGTGCCGACTTCGACGGGGCGGCGATGCCGGCTGAATGGAACGGCGTGGCGGTGATGGAGCGGATTTTTGAATTCTTATACCGCAAAAATTACGATAGTGACCTGCTTTCCCGCCTTTTTTTCAGTAATTGCTACAATTTTTTCTCACGGCTTTGACAAACAGAAAAACCTGCGGTATAATAAACTAATTTCTTTTATATATAAGGACTCTGAACGGAGGAGATCGTAGATGAACTATTGCAGTACACGGGACGGTGCCGTGCGCGCGACGGCGGCCGAAGCGATCGCACGCGGCATTTCGCCCGACGGCGGTCTGTACGTGCCGACCGCACTGCCGCGGCTGACCCCCGCCCGTATTGAAGAGTTGGCAGCAATGCCGTATGCCGCACGGGCGGCGGCGGTGCTCGGCGGGTTTCTCGGCGACTTTACCGCCGAGGAAGTGCGTGAGTGCACCGATGCGGCGTACGCCACGGGACGTTTTCGCCATCCGGACGTTGCGCCGCTGACCGAATTGTCGGCGGGCGAACATATTCTGGAACTGTGGCACGGTCCGACCTGTGCGTTCAAGGATATGGCGTTGCAGATCCTGCCGCACTTGATGCGCGTGTCTGCCGCCAAAACGGGGGACGGCAAAGAGATCGTCATTCTGGTTGCCACTTCGGGCGATACCGGTAAAGCGGCGCTTGAAGGATTCCGCGATGCCAAGGGTACCCGCATTTTGGTGTTCTATCCCGAAGACGGCGTCAGCCCGATGCAAAAGTTGCAGATGGCGACGCAGGAGGGCGAGAACGTGGCGGTGTGTGCCATTCGCGGTAATTTCGACGATGCACAGACGGGTGTGAAGCAGATCTTCACCGACGGGGCGATCGCCGATACGCTTGCGGCAAACGGTATGCAGTTCTCCAGCGCGAACTCCATCAACTGGGGTCGCCTTGCCCCGCAGATCGTGTACTACGTTTCGGCGTATTGCGATCTCTTGAACGCGGGCAAGATCCGCATGGGGGATACCGTGAACGTGGCGGTGCCCACCGGCAACTTCGGCAATATCTTGGCGGCGTATTATGCGCGTGAGATGGGGCTGCCGATCAACAAACTGATCTGTGCCTCCAACCGCAACCGCGTGCTGACCGATTTCCTGACCACGGGTGTGTACGACCGTAACCGTGCGTTTTACACCACCACGTCGCCGTCGATGGATATTCTCATCTCCTCGAACCTTGAGCGGTTGCTGTATCATCTCTCGGGGAACGACGATGCGGTCATTCGCGATCTGATGGCGCAGTTGAACGAGAAGGGCTGTTACACCGTGCCCGCCGATCTGCTTTCACGTGTGCGCGACCTGTTCTGGGCGGGTTGCTGTGACGATGAAGCGGCCGCCGCTACCATTCGCGAGAAGTTTGATGCCCATCACTACCTGCTCGACACCCACACCGCCGTGGCGGTGAAGGTATACGGCGACTATCGCCGCGAGACGGGGGACACCACCCCGACGGTCATCGCATCGACCGCGAATCCTTATAAGTTCTCCGCAAGTGTGCTGGAAGCCTTGAACGGCGATACCGACGGTTTGGATGAATTCCAAAAGGTGGAGGCACTCAACGCGCTGACGGCACACGAAGTGCCCGCCCCGCTTGCCGACCTTAAGGGCAAAACGGTGCGCTTCAAGGATGTTTGCGACCGTGACAAAACGGCAATGCGTG
>CAZESL010000012.1:0-2796 GCA_964515215.1 uncultured Eubacteriales bacterium | reverse complement strand
AACACGGTATGGCACTGTTTGTCATCGGAGACCTGCATCTTTCGCTTGGCACGGATAAGCCGATGGATATCTTCCGCGGCTGGCAGGACTATCAACAGCGACTGGAAACGCAGTGGCGGGAAACGGTGAGCGCGGAGGATACCGTGGTCATCCCGGGTGACGTATCGTGGGCGATGTCGCTTGAGGGCGCACTCACGGATCTTACCTTTCTGAACGACCTGCCCGGCAAGAAGTTGATCTTGAAAGGCAATCACGACTACTGGTGGTGTACCCGCCGTAAGATGGATGCGTTTCTTTTGGAAAACGGCCTGCACACCATCACCATCGTGCACAACGATGCGGTGGCGACGGAAGGGGTTGCCGTGTGCGGCACCCGCGGTTGGTTTTACGATGCCGAGGAGGATGCCGACCGTAAAGTTCTGCTGCGCGAGGTCGGCCGTCTTCGCACCTCCATCGCCGCTGCCAAAGCGACGGGGTTGGAACCGCTCGTGTTTTTGCATTACCCGCCCGTCACGCGGGAGGCGGTGTGTGAAGAACTGTTCGCCGTACTGCGGGAAGAGGGCGTCAAACGCTGTTACTACGGTCACCTGCACGGTCCGTCCATTCCCCGCGCATTCTGCGGCGAACGGGAGGGCATTCGCTTTCAACTGGTATCGGGAGACGCACTGGGCTTTCGACCGTTGAAAATTTTGTAAATTTTTCGGGAATCTATGGCGTCGTTGCGAAAAGTATGCTACAATAGCCATTGATATAATTTAAAGGGAAGTTTTAACACATAGGAGGAAACAATCATGAGTCTCAAGTCTGTCAACAAAAAGGAAACCAATCGCGTGGAACTCGAGATCGAGGTGGATGCGGCGAGCTTCGAAGCGGCTGTGCAGAAGGCGTATCGCCAAAACATCAATAAGCTGAACATCCCCGGCTTCCGCCGCGGCAAGGCTCCCCGTTCGTTCGTGGAGAAGATGTACGGCAAGGAAGTGTTCTACGAGGATGCGATGAACGATCTGTATCCCGAAGCACTCGATGCCGCGATCAAAGAGTCGGATTATGAGTACGTGGAAGATAAGATCGATCTCGACGTTGTGTCGGTCGGCGAAGAAGGCCTCGTGTTCAAGGCGGTCATCACCGTGAAACCCGAAGTCACCCTCAGCGCCTACAAGGGCCTGGACGTCACCCGCGAAGAGAAGGACGTCACCGATGAAGACGTGGAAGCGGAACTGAACAAACTGCTCGACCGTAACTCCCGCATGGTGACGGTGGAAGGCCGCGCGGCGGCAAACGGCGATACCGTGGATTTTGATTTTGACGGTTACGTGGACGACGTTGCGTTCGACGGCGGCAAGGCGGAGCACTACAGTCTGGTGCTCGGTTCGGGTCAGTTCATCCCCGGCTTCGAAGAACAGATCGTCGGCAAAAACGCGGGCGAGGAGTTCGATGTGAACGTCACCTTCCCCGAGGACTATCACGCGGAAGAACTGAAGGGCAAGGCGGCTGTGTTCAAGTGCAAACTGCACGAGATCAAGGCGAAGGAACTGCCCGTGGCGGACGACGAATTTGCGAAGGATTGCAGTGAGTTCGATACGTTGGACGAACTGAAGGCCGATCTGAAGGCGAAACTCACCGAGAGCCGCAAGAACGAGGCAGATGCCGCGTTCGAAAACGCGCTGATGGATAAACTCGTGGAGAACATGACCGCCGAGATCCCCGAAGCGATGTTCGATAACGAAGTGACCGAGCAGGTCAACAACTTTGCGTACCGTCTGCAGTCGCAGGGCATGGATATGAACCTGTATCTGCAGTACACCGGTATGGACGAAGCGGCACTGCGCGAGAACTTCCGTCCGCAGGCAGAGCAGCAGGTGAAGGGTCGCTTGGCGCTGGAAAAGGTGGCGGCTCTTGAAAACCTGACCGCGACCGAAGAGGAAGTGGAAGCCGAGTACGCCCGTATGGCCGAGATGTACAAACTGGACGTGGAGCGTGTGAAGGCGCTTGTGGCGGCAGATGCCGTGGCGAAGGATACGGGCCTTAAGAAGGCGCTTGACTTCATCAAAGAGAACGCGGGCAAGTAATTTCCGTTTAAGCCGTGTTTTGACGGGGTATACTTGTTCCGACAGTAAGAGTGTAGATAAGGAGTGACAGAGATATGAGTTTAGTCCCGTACGTAGTGGAGCAGACCGGCCGCGGTGAACGCAGTTACGACATCTTCTCCCGTCTGTTGAACGATCGTATCATTATGCTGTGCGATGAGGTGAACGACGCGACCGCTTCTCTGGTCGTGGCGCAGTTACTGCATCTGGAAGGACAGGATCCCGACAAGGATATTCAGTTGTATATCAACAGCCCCGGCGGTTCCATTTCCGCCGGTATGGCGATCTACGACACGATGCAGTTCATCAAGTGCGACGTGTCTACCATTTGCATCGGTATGGCGGCCAGCATGGGTTCCTTCCTGCTTGCGGCAGGTGCGAAGGGGAAGCGTATGGCACTGCCCAACAGCGAAATTATGATCCATCAGCCGCTCGGCGGCGCACGCGGTCAGGCGAGTGACATTAAGATCCAGGCGGATCACATTCTGTTCATTCGCGGCCGTATGAATCAGTTGCTGTCCGAAATGACCGGCCAGCCGCTCGAGACGATCGAGCGGGACACCGACCGTGACAACTATATGACCGCCGAACAGGCGATGGCGTACGGTCTGGTGGATAAGGTCATCACGAAACGCGTATAAAACCGATAAATCCTAGGGTGAGCATTCAAACCCGAACCCGCCGCGAACGGACATTGCCCGCAACACCT
>CAZESL010000011.1:0-31895 GCA_964515215.1 uncultured Eubacteriales bacterium | reverse complement strand
TGCAGGCGGAACTCGTCCTGTATCCGCGCATCTTGTGATCACGCAGATAGGATAGCGCTTTTGTAAGCAACGCCCGTTGCTCTGTCGTCATTGAGTGTTAAAAAAACCTATAGCGTTCTGCTTTTACGGAACGCTATAGGTGTATCTTTTTCTTTGCGCTTTTGGTGAATTTGCGTATTTCCACACTTTGAACAGTCGGGAAGCCAACCATCACAAAACTGTTTTTACACCACCCCTCCCCAAAGGGCGAGGAGAGAAGAGGTAAAACACAACGGCAAGCGAAATTTTCGCTTGCCGTTGTTCGTTACTCAAAATTTACCGTGAGGGTGCCGACGCCGCCGGTGATCTCAACGGAGTTTACACCGTTGCCGATGACCGTCTCACCTTTCACTGCATTGCCGTCTACCGTGGCGTTGCCGAGACCTTTCGTAACTTCCACGCGGTAGGTTTCCCGCCCACCCGTGAGGGTGAGGTCCACTTCGCCGACGCCGCAGGAGATCTCACTTTCTCCCGTGAGAGCGGCGGTCATGGTGAGTTTACCCACACCCATTGAAAGGTCCAACCCGTGAAGGGTACTGTTTTGCACCGTCAGGGCGCCTGCGCCGCCGTCGATCTCCGTATCTTCCGAAACCGCGAGGTTTTGCAGTACGGCCTCACCCGCGCCGAGCGTCATCGTAAGGTCGCGCACGGTGAGGGCTTCTACCGTTACGTTGCCCGCCCCGGCGATGATAACCGCCGCGTCCAGCGCCACTGTAGCGGGGAGGGTGAGGGTCACCTCACCGTATTCCCGTGTGAACAAGCGACGCGGTTGACGGATGATGAGACGGCCGTTCTTTTCCTTTACCGTGAGGTCTTTAAGGTCGCTTTCCACCTGCGCCGTGTCACCTTGTCGTATTGTGACGTGAGCGGCGTGGATCTCCAGTTCCAACTCATGCAGGGTGGAAGACAGGCTGTACACTTCCATAGTGCCGTCGGTGCGATCGCTGAGCGCGCCGAACAGCCCAAGCAGTCCGAGGGCGCCGCTGACGATGCCGATGATCAGGGCAACGGCCAACGCCATGGCAAGATATTTGATCACACGTTGAAAGGTCGTCATTGGATATCGATCCCTCCAAACAGGCAGGTGGCGGTGACGTACACGGTGACCGCCCCTTCGGTATTTTTCGCCACGTTGTCCACACCGCCGAAGATCGAGGTAGAGGATACCTTGACGTTGACGTTCGGCGGCAGGCGCAGATCGATCCCGCCGAAGACAGCGGTGGCGCGAATGGCGCAATCCTGCGGGATGATCGCTTCGCGCAGATCGCAATCCACGCCGCCGAAGACGGCGTTCAGCTCACCGCCTGTGAACTCCTCGTTCGCCACCTTCATTTCACAGCCCGAAAACACGGCGGTGCCGTTTTTGAAGACGTGACCTTCCTGCTTCATGCGATTGAAGAGCGTGATCCCACGATTGCGAAACAGTGCGCCGAACACCATCTTGAGACCGACCCAAATAATGGCGGCAGGTACCAACAACTTCCACAACAAGGAGAAACTGAGTATGTCCTGACAGCACAGCAGCAACAGCACGCCGAGTGCCAGCCCCGCGAGATTGCCCATCTTGTCCCGCTCGGTAAAGAGACCGACGGCGCAAGGGACAATGATAAACAGCGTCCACCATCCGTCGAAGAACAGGTCGATATCGGCCACACCGATAACGTTTAATGTCACGATGACACCTGCCGCGATCAGCGCGATGCCCCACAGTAAACGATTGGTAGTTTTCATAACAGTTCCTCCTTTACTGCTCCTAATGACAGTATATAACAGATGCGGCTTGCCGTCAACCCTTACACGATCACCAGTGATTGACAGCCTAAAGCGTAATAGCGGTCTTCTGCAAGTGTGCGGTCGTAGGCGACGCGCAGACCGAGATACGGATCGTTGAAATAGTATTTTTCGGCGTCGTAGCCGACGAGCACCATGCAATGCTCGTTGCCCGGCCAGGTGAAACGCTCGCCGCTCGGCAGATACCACGACGTGTGGTATTCCACCTCCCGCATGGCGATGGTCACCCACGTAAGTACGGGAATGCCTTTTGCTACGTATTGTTCACACAGCATTTCGAGCGACTTACCGCCCGTATCAAGGGTGCGGGTGTCGGTGCCGAAATGGGTGTCGATCGCCTGCTCGATGACGGGAGACATACAGCCGAAGGACGAGCGCGTACGCGGGTCGCCCACGAAGACGGCGTACGGGTCGGCGCCGTAATACCGTCCGTCTTTTTTGATAAGTCCGCTGTCGTCGCAGGGGAGACAACGGTCAATGAATTCATCCACCGTGATATCTTCGCCCGCATACTGCAACGCCATCACGGCGCTGACCGATTCACACCCCGTAGGATAGGCGGGGTTTTGTGGGATAACGGGTACGTCTTCCAACAAAAAGCGCGTGCCCGTGCGGGTGGACGTGTCGGGCGGCATCGTCCCGTCGTGCGGTGTGAAACGGCTGATGGTAAGCGTCTTGCCGTCGGTGGTGACGAGCAGACCGCCCGCCTCGGTACACCGTGCGTGCAGCAGTTGTCCGCTCAGAGCGGCACACGCCGTATCGGCGTAAGGGCGGTATAACCGTACGGTACCGCCCGCGGCGGTAAACCAGCCGCTTACCCCCGCCGTCAGCAACTCTTCATCCGTGGAGGCGGCGGGCAGTGCCAAGGGGCTTGCAGGTTGGTCAGCCGAAACGGCGTGCCAGCCTTCCTCTGCCGTGCCTACACAGTAATACGGCGTGAAACGGTGCAGAGTGCTATCCACCACCAACGCCTCGGCGTATTCCTTTTCGGGATCGACGCGTAACAATTCCTCCGCACCGCAACACAGATAAAAGGCACCGTCCCGCCGTCCGACGGTCTCCACGTATCCCGTAAAGGTAAGGAGTTCTTTTTCTTCCCCCGTTTTTAGGCGGCGCAGGCGCACGGTGGCGGTCTTGCCGTCACCGTACAGCAACCATTCGCCGTCGTGGCTCACTTCGGCAAACGCCATGGCGGTGTTGAGTTTCCACGAAAAACGCGGTTTGCAGGCGGTGTCATACAGCGTGACCGTGCCGCTTGCGAGCGACACGGTGTACATACCGTCCGCAAGACAACCCGTTGCCCATGTATCGGCAGGAAGGGCCAATCGACCGCTGACGGCATTCGCGGAAAGGTCGTACAAAAATATATCCCCGCTCGCTTCATCCAACCCGCTTTGCCACTGAACGATTTGCAATACGTCGCCGTGAAGGTCGGTCTCCGCCACGTCGCCGTAAAGGGGAATGCCTTCCCAAAACGGTGTGATATCCGCCGTGGCAGGCGGCGCGGCGTCGGGCTCATGGACAGGGGCGGCGCGACAGCCGCCGAGCAACACGGCTGTTGAAAGAAGGAAAACAGCCGCGAAACGTGTAGCCCTCATAGGCAAGACCTCCTATTGCAACGTTTGGTAAATGAGCGGACGAACGGCAGGCGACTCGGCTGTGAACGTTAACGCCTTTACATATTCTTCCGCCGCTTCGGGGAGAACATTTTCACGTTCGGTCAGCAAAACACACAGGGGGTCACCTTTTTGCACGGCGTCTCCGCTTTTTCTGCAGAGCAAAATGCCCGCGCCGTGGTCAATAATGTCTTCCTTGTTTTCGCGACCCGCACCGAGGAGCACCGCCACCCGCCCGATGGCTTCGGTGTCCATCGCGGCAACGTAGCCGTCGGCGGGAGACGGTACGGTAAAGGTGTGCGCGGAGCGATGAAACAGCGAAGGGTCGTCGATATAGCGGCCGTCGCCGCCCTGGGCGACCACCCATTCCCGCATTTTCCGGAGTGCGCGACCGTCTTGCAGTACGGCATTGACCTCTGCCTCGGCCTTGGCTTTACCCCACCCGAAAATGAGGATGAGCATCTGCACGGCGAGTGCCACGCACACCGCACGCAGGTCGCCCTGTACCTCGCCGCGCAGGACGCCGACGGCCTCCTGCAATTCGACGGCGTTACCCACGGCACAGCCGAGCGGGGCGTTCATGTCGGTAATAAGTGCGGCCATACGCCGTCCGCACAGTTTGCCGATATGCACCATTTCGCCCGCCAGCGCGGCGGCGTCTTCGGGTGTTTTCATAAACGCGCCGCTGCCCACTTTTACGTCGAGTACGATGTTTAGGGAGCCTGCGGCGAGTTTTTTACTCATGATACTGGAGGCGATGAGCGGGATGCTGTCCACCGTGGCGGTGACGTCCCGCAGTGCGTACAGCTTTTTATCGGCAGGGGCGAGGTCGCCGCTTTGTCCGATGACCGCCATACCCACCGTCTCTACCTGCTGTAAAAACTCCGTGGGGGAGAGGGTAGTGCGAAAACCGGGGATGGATTCCAGTTTGTCCACCGTGCCGCCCGTATGCCCCAGCCCGCGTCCCGACATTTTCGTGACTTTGCCGCCCAGTGCCGCCACGATAGGGGCGACGATGAGCGACGTTTTATCCCCTACGCCGCCGGTACTGTGCTTGTCCGCTGACAGCGTGCCGAAACGGGAAAGGTCCACTGTGTCTCCCGAATGCGCCATTGCCTCGGTGAGGGCGGCGGTCTCTTCGGCGGTCATCCCTTTAAGGCAGACAGCCATCGTAAGGGCGGAGGCCTGATAATCGGGGATACGTCCCGCGGTGTATCCTTCCACAAAAAAGCGTATCTCCTCGGCGGTCAATACCTCGCCGTGCTTTTTCTTGTTCAAGATATCGTACATCGTCATGGGGTGTCCTCCAACGAAAAAGAGTAGGGCAACAACTCACCGAGGGTGATGCGGCGAAAACGGTCGGGGGGCTCAGCCAATAAAATGGGAAGGTCGGGCGGGCAGAATTCCGCCAGCACCTGACGGCACACGCCGCACGGCGGGCAGATGCCCGTGATATTGCCGCCTTTGCCGCCGACGACGGCGAGCATTTGAAAGTCGCGCACGCCCGCGCTGACCGCTTTGAACACGGCGGTGCGTTCTGCACACACGGTGGGGGTGAAGGAGGCGTTTTCAATGTTACAGCCCGTGAACACCTGCCCATCGGCGGCAAGCAACGCCGCACCCACGAAAAACCCCGAATACGGGGCGTAGGCACGTTGCATGGCGGCCATGGCTTCTTGTATCAACGCACGTTCGGTCATCCTTCGGTCAACTCCTTCCAAAAACTCGTGCCGTCCGAAGTGAAGGGGACATCCAAAAATTCCGCGACGGTCGCCGCGAGGTCGGCAAAGGTCGTCCGCGTGCCGAGATCTTTGGGGTGCACGAGGTCGCCTACCGCGAGCAGGGGGACGTATTCCCGCGTGTGGTCGGTGTGGCCGTCGCCCGGGTCACACCCGTGATCGGCGGTGATGAACAGCACGTCGTGCGGTTGCATTTTTTCTAAAAATGCGGGCAGCCACGCATCAAATGCGGCGAGGGCGGCGGCATAGCCGTCCACATCCTGCCGATGCCCGTACAGCATATCGAAATCGACCAGATTCACAAAACACAATCCCGTGAACGGTTGTTCCTGAATGGTCAGGGTCGCCGCCATGCCTTCCTCGTTCGAGTGGGTCAGCACCGATTCGCGTATGCCGCGCCCGTTGAAGATATCGAATATCTTACCCACCGAATGCACCGTTTGCCCTGCGGCAGACACCGCGTCGCACAGCGTGGTGCGCGGCGGCGCCAGCGAAAAGTCACGGCGATTGGCGGTGCGGGTGAAATCGGGCGCCGTGCCCGTGAACGGGCGGGCGATAACACGCCCGACACCGTGCTTGCCTTGCAAAATGCGGCGTGCCGCACGGCAGTATTCGTATAACTGTTCGGGCGGCACGTTATCCTCGTGCGCGGCAATCTGAAACACGCTGTCAGCAGACGTGTACACGATGAGTGCACCCGTCTTGAGGTGTTCTTCGCCGTAGTCGCGAATGACCGCGGTGCCCGAATAGGGACGGTTGCACAGCACGCCGCGTCCCGTGGCTTCGCAAAAAGCGTCCAGCACCTCGGCGGGGAAGCCGTCGGGATAGGTGGGGAGCGGTGTTTCGGACACGATGCCCGCGAGCTCCCAGTGCCCGATGGTGGTGTCTTTGCCCGCACTGCGCTCCTGCAGACGCGCCACGGCGGAGCGCGGAGCTTCGGTGGCGGGCAGGCAGGTCACCCCGTCGATGTTGCCGAGCCCGAGCGCGCACAGCGTGTCTGCCCGAAAGGCGGGGGAAGCGGCAATGCGGGCAAGGGTGTTGCAATCCTTGTCGCCAAAGCGGGCGGCGTCGGGCGCTTGCCCGATGCCGAAAGAATCGAGTACGATAATAAAAGCACGTTTCATCTTATCTCTCCATAGCAACGGCGGTTTTTAAAGCCAGCTCCATCATTTCGGTAAACGAGGTCTGCCGCTCCTCGGCGGTGGTGGCTTCGCCCGTGAGAATGTGGTCGGACACGGTGCAGATGGCGAGAGCGTTTTTACCTGCACGGGCGGCATTCATATATAGTGCCGCCGCTTCCATCTCTACTGCAAGCACACCCAGTTTTCCCCACGCGGGGGTGGCGTTATCGTCGGCATAAAAGGTGTCGGAGGAGAGCAGGTTGCCCACACGGTAGCGCACCCCCATCTCTTCGGCAACGTCCGCCGCCGTGCGCAGTAAGCGGTAATCGGCAATCGGCGCAAACGCGCCGTTCAAACCGTACTGTGCGGCGTAGTTGGAGTTGGTGCACGCACCTTGTCCGAGCACGATATCCCGCACTTTCAGATCGGGGTGGATCGCCCCTGCTGAGCCGATGCGCAGAATGTTTTCTACGTCGAAAAAGTTGAACAGTTCGTAAGAATAAATACCCATCGAGGGCATACCCATACCGCTGGCCATCACCGACACGCGGGTGCCGTCGTAATATCCCGTATAGCCTTGGATACCGCGCACGTTGTTGACGAGCACGGCATCGGTCAAAAAGGTTTCGGCAATGAATTTCGCGCGCAGAGGGTCGCCCGGCATCAATACGGTGCGGGCGAAATCGGCGGGGGAAGCGTTAATATGCGGAGTGGACATGCGTATCATCCTTTCGCGATTTTTAAGTTTTTTGAAGGGCTTCGTTCACCAAACGGTCGATGTGCTCACATGCACCGGAAGGAAGGCTTTATTCTTTCGCAATTTTCACCAAACGGCTGGTGCCCAGGCGATCGGCGCCGAGCTTCAAAAACTCTTCGGCATCCGCCACCGAGGCGATACCACCCGCCGCTTTGATCTTCACGTGCGGGGCGACGTGAGCGGCAAACAATGCGACGTCCGCCGCCGTGGCACCGCCGTTGGAAAAGCCCGTTGAGGTCTTGATGTAGTCCGCACCCGCACGGGATACCGCCCCGCACAGAGCGATCTTTTCCTCTTCGGTGAGCAGGCAGGTTTCAATAATGACTTTGAGGATCTTGCCGTCACACGCGGCTTTTACTGCCGCGATCTCCTGCTCGACCTCGTCAAATCTGCCGTCTTTCACCCAGCCGAGATTGATGACCATATCCACTTCGTCCGCCCCGTTTTGTACCGCATCGGCGGCCTCGAAGCATTTGGCGGCGGTGGTTGAGTACCCGTTCGGAAACCCGATGACGGTGCACACAGCCAGACGGTCACCGACGTACGCCTTTGCTTTGGCGACGTAGGAGGCGGGAATACACACCGAGGCAACGGCGAAACGCATACCGTCGTCGCACAGCGAGCGGATCTCTTCCCACGTGGCGGTGGGCGCGAGCAACGTATGATCTACGTGTGTGAGAATGGCGGACATATCCATAAAGGCAACACTCCTTAGGTTTTCTGTCTATAGCATACCACAAAAGACGCAGAAAGAAAAGAAGAAAAGTTAAAAAAGAATGCTTGACAAAAAACGGCAAGAGTGATATACTCTATCGGTGGCTGTGTAATATTTTCAACACGCCGCAGCGGCTCTGCAACAGAGACGCTTCCTTGCTTCAGGAAATCTGAAGCCATTTGACCGTGAGGAGGTGTAACCGAAATGCCTACAGTTAAAGCATCGTACGAGGCTGTCTTCGTGTATTCCATGACGTTGGGCGAAGATGGCATTGCGGCGATCAAGGAGAAGTTTCAGAACTTGATCGCGCAGAACGCGGAACTCGGCGAGGTGGATGAGTGGGGCAAGCGTCGCTTGGCTTATCTCATCAATGATGAGGAAGAGGGCTTCTACGTTCTCTACAACTTCGTCAGCGGCCCCGAATTCCCGGCAGAGTTGGAGCGCGTCAGCAAGATCACTGACGGTGTGCTTCGTTCTATGACCATCCGCAAGGAGAACTGATTTTAGGAGGGATTGGCAAATGAATTCTGTTTGTTTGCTCGGTCGACTGACCGCCGACCCCGAACTGCGTCAGACGCAGTCGCAGATCCCCGTATTGTCCTTCACCATCGCGGTGGACCGCGCGTTCCAGCCGAAGGGGCAGGAACAGCGTCAGGCGGATTTTATCAATCTGGTTGCCTGGCGTCAGACCGCGGAGTTCATCAGTCGGTATTTCCACAAGGGACAGCGCATTGCCGTGCAAGGCTCGTTGCAGTCCCGTCAGTATACCGATAAGGAAGGTAACAAGCGCACCGCGTACGAAGTCGTCGTCGACAACGCTTTCTTCTGTGAAGCGAAGTCGGGCGGCAACACGGGGTACAACGCGGGTTACGGCGCACCGAGTTTCGGCGCTCCGCAACAGCCCGCCTACAATGAGTCGCGCCCCGCTTTCTCCACGGCCGCCGCAGGCGACTTTGAGGAGATCGTGGCCGACGAAGACCTGCCGTTCTAAGTTGCGGCACGTAGTGATTTTGTAAAGGAGAATTGTCATGGCTGAAAGAACCGAAGGAGCCGAGCGCTCTGCACGCCCTGTTCGTAAGGGCCGCCGCAAGGTTTGCAGCTTCTGCGTGGACAAGGTGGAGTTCATCGATTACAAGGACGTGGCCCGTCTGCGCCGCTTCATGTCGGAGCGCGCGAAGATCCTGCCCCGCCGTGTGACCGGTACTTGTGCCCGCCACCAGCGTGACCTGACCACCGCTATCAAGCGTGCGCGTCAGATCGCTTTGCTGCCGTTTATTGCGGACTGATAAGCAAATTCTTAAAACGCCCTCGTCGCACAAGCGATGAGGGCGTTTTTGTATACCTTAACAAAAAATAAGCGGTGAAATTTGGTCGAACTGTTTAGCGCTTTAGTGCGGTGACACCTTGACAGTTTGTGAACGATTTGTTAATATATAAATAGGTTTTAATGCTTATTAAAACAGAGGAGGAACTGCAGTATGAAACTGGGTAAACGTATGCTGGCGTGGTTGCTTTCGCTCGCGCTGCTTCTTTCGGTGACACCGTTTTCGGTGTTCGCCCTTACGGAAGAAGAGGCGGCAGAGGCGATCACATTGTTTTGCGGTGAAGAGTGGGTGCTCGACGCCGCGGAAAACGGGGGTGTGCAAACCTTTGTTTTCGTGCCGGAGGAGAGCGGTCGCTACGTCTTCTATTCCTACGACAACGATTACGACGTGCGCGCGTACATCTACGACGGTGAAAGGGATTGTGTTGGGTCTGACGACGACGACGGAGGAAATTTGAATTTCCGCATAACATCGGATCTTACTGCCGGGGAGACGTACTATTATGTTGCTCAGCCGTACAGCGGCCAAAGTAGCGGTACCTACTGCGTGAAGCTGGAGCTTGAAGTGCTTCCCGAGATCACGCTTGAAGAACCCCGGGTCGGCACACTCGCGTACGGCGAAAACGGCGAGTGCGTGTTCTACAAGTTTATTCCCGAAGAAGACGGCACGTATGCCGCGTGTGAGTCGGGCGACTGGTATAAAAGTATCACCATTACCGATCGGGACGGTTACGGCACGTCCTCGTCGGGTTACAACGTAAACTGCCAGTACGAAATGACGGCAGGCAAGACGTATTACCTCCGCCTGTATAACGGTTCGGGCGAGGATTGCGAATATTCCCTGTCGGTTAAAAAATTATCTCCTGCTGAGTCGATGACCATCGAAGGCGGTTACGACACGGTGCAGATCGGCACGCGGTTTACGCTCAACACCACGTTCGCTCCCGAGGATGCGATCGAGGAATCGGTCACGTGGGAGTCGAGTGACGAGGAGAAAGCCACGGTAAGCACGTGGGGTTCCGTTACCTTCCATGCGGCGGGGACGGTCACCATTACCGCGACGAGCGAAAACGGCCTGGTGGCTACCCGTGAGTTTACCGTCAGCCCCGCTGTTGAGCTCGTGTACGGTGATACGGTAAGCGCTGAAACGGACGAGAACGGCAACGTCACCTTCGTGTTGCGGGCGACCGAGGCAGGTACCGTGCGCGTGGAAGGCCGCGGTGACGTATCTTCGGAAACTCGGCTGTTGGATGCCGACGGATGGCAGATGAACGCCTTCGGCGGTACGGGTCTGGATACCGAAGTTGCTTTTGAAAACGCGGGCGAATGCGTCTATTTCCAGGTGCGCACCTACAATGAGGGCGTCGGCAGTTGGGTATTTACCGTCACGCCGTTGGTTCCTGCCAAGTCGGTGACCATCGTCGGCGGCGATATCGAAGGGTATGTAGATGAGTCGCGCGATCTGCGCGTGGAGTTTGCCCCCGAAAATGCGATCACCGAAGCGGTCACGTGGGAATCGAGCGATGAGTCGGTAGCTGAGGTGGACGATTGGGGTCGCGTTTACCTCTACACGCCCGGCACGGCGACGGTCACCGCCACGAGTGAGAACGGGCTTACCGACAGCATCACCGTCACGGTGAAAGCCCCCGACCTGCTTGAATCGGGTGTAGAAGTGAGCGGTACGCTGACATACGGACAAGCCGACATGTATCAGTTTACGCTCCAAGAAGATGCGTGGTGCGTGTTCTCCAGCATCTTTACGGACGATGCGGACGAAGGAATACAGCAGTATCTGAGAGTGGAAGATGAAGACGGAAATTGGTACGTTTCGCTCGACGGTTCGTCTATCTATCGGTTCGCATTGCTGAAAGGCGGTAAGACCTACACCGTGCGCGTGCAACACGATGATTACGGCGATCAGGAAACGATCGGCAATTATCGATTGCTCCTTACGGTGAACGCACTGTCTGCACTGGAGACGCTCAGTGTGGACGGGACGGTAACGGGAATGTTGGAAGAGGAAGACGTTCATTTTTATCGGTTTACCCCCGAGGTGGACGGCACGTATCGATTCACTTCCGAATATGCCGATGAATACGATTATTACACGTACATTGAGTTGTACGATACCGTGGGCGACGAGTTGGGTAACGTTTGGGGTAACGGCGCGATGAGCAGAGAGCTTACGGCGGGCGAAACCTATTACCTTATCGTTCGCTGTCGTAATGAAAACGGCGCGGAATACAGTGTAACGACAATGTGGCTGCCGCCTGCCGAATCGCTGACCATTGAAGGCGGCGATTTTGAAGGCTTCGTGGGTGCAGAATACGCGTTGCAGGCGGTGTTTGCACCCGAAAATGCCGTGCAAGAATACGTCACGTGGACATCGAGCGACGAGTCGGTCGCGATGTTCGATCACGGCTCGAACTGGCTGATCCTGTGCGGGGCGGGCACGGCGACCCTTACCGCAACGAGCCGGAACGGGCTTACCGACAGCGTCACCGTAACGGTGAAGGCACCCACACCGCTTGAGGCGGGGGTGGAAGCGAGCGGTACGGTGGTATACCAAGAAACGGATGCGTATCAGTTCACGCTCGAAGAAGACGCGTGGTGCAGTATCGTCAGCACGGCGGTCGGTGAAGAATTCGAACAGTATCTGCGCGTGAACGATGAAAACGGCTACGGTTACGTCTCGTGGAGCGGCTGGGCGGCGTACCCGTGCGTGTTGCTGGAAGGCGGGAAGACCTACAACGTGCAGATGCGGCACGATGATTACAGTCAGTCGGAATTGGTCGGCAACTACACGATGATGCTCAAAGTAATGCCGCTATCGGAACTTCCCGCGATCGGCGAGGGCGAGACCGAGACGGGCACGTTGCCCTTCGGTGTCAGCGACGTGTTCGCCTTTACCCCCGAAGAAGACGGGGTGTACAAGGTAGAGATGGAGTCCGCCGACTACAGCTGGGACACCACCGTGTACGATGCAGCGGGCCGCAGTTTCAACAACGTGTGGGGCAACGGTTCGATGCAGGTGACGCTGACGGCCGGTGAGACCTATTATCTCTCCGTTTGCAGCACGAGTAGAAACGGTGCTTCCTACGATTTGAACCTGACCCGCTTGATGCCGGCGGAATCGCTGATCATTTACGCGGATGAGATCGAAGGTTTCGTTGGCGAATGGCTGTATTTTGAGGCGGATTTTGCACCCGAAGAGTGCATTAGGGAAAGTGTTGAATGGTCGTCGAGCGACGAGTCGGTCGCGACGGTGGATATGTGGGGCGAAGTGCACCTGCTGGGTGTCGGTACTGCAACGATCACTGCCACGAGCGAGAACGGGCTTACCGCCAGCGAAGTCGTGACGGTAAGCACCGCCGTGACGCTCACATTGGACAATACGATGAACGGCACGTTGGCTTACGGTGAAAAGGCGGCGTACGCCTTTACGCTCCCGAGTGACGGCGGCTACCGCATTACCTATGGCGGCGATTATAAGCACGTTATCGTACGCGACAGTTGGGGTGACTCGATCCACAACAGCTGGACGACCAGTGGCACTTGCCTGCTGAACGCCGCGGCGGGTGAAACCTACTACGTTTACTTCGAAGGTATCCAAGAGGATTCGGTGGCGGCATACGACGTGACCGTGGCGGCATTGGTGCCTGCAACGGGTATGACGATCGTAGGCGGCGACCGTACGGGGTACATGAATACCTCGGTCTATTTTGAAGCAGCGTTCACCCCCGACAACGCGATGAGCGAATCGGTCATGTGGTCGTCGAGTGACGACGAGATCGTTTCAGTGAGCGAGTGGGGTGAAGCGTATCTGCTGGCGATCGGCACGGCGACAATTACGGCGACGAGTGAGAGCGGCTTTACCGACAGCATCACTGTGACGGTGAAAGACTACGATCCGATCGCACTGGATACGGAATATGCCTTCAACAACGAAAACGGCAACATTCCCACCGTGTTTTCTTTCACACCGACAGAGGACGGTACCTATTGCTTCTATTCTTACGGTAACGAGACCGATCCGTATGCGAATCTGTACGATGCCGATTGGAACTGGTTGGAGAGCGATTACAACAACTTCCGTCTGCAATGGAGAATGACGGCGGGTGAAACGTATTATCTGCGTGTGGAGTCGTATACCAGCCGTGTCGGCAACTACTATGTCCAAGCAATCAAACTGCAACCTGCCGAGACGATGACCATCCCGAATTACGATACCACCGTGGCAGAGGGCGATATCGCGTATCTCCACGTGGAATTCGGCCCTGAAGGGTGCGCGACGGAAGACGTTACGTGGCACAGCAGTGACGAGAGCGTTGCCACGGTGACCGAATGGGGCAGCGTGTATTTTGTCGGTGACGGTACGGTCACGATTACGGCGACGAGTGAGAGCGGGCTGACCGCTTCCATCACCTTCACTGTGTCGAATACGGAGCTCTACGAGTGGCAAGGCGATGTGAGCGGCACCCTTGCACCGCAATCCGCATGTATTTATCAATGGACAGTTCCCGAAGACGGCATTTACCGTATCACCTTCGGCGGCGGCTATAAGAACAACGCGGTCCGCTATCCGGAAGGCGGCTATCTGGGTAACTGCTGGAGCGAAAATTGGTCCTACTCCGGATACTTTGAAGCCGGTGAGGTGTATAACCTCTATATGTCCAACGAGCGTGACGAGGCGGTGGACTATACGGTGAAGATCACCCGTCCGGGAGCGGCCACGGCACTCGTCATTGACCAGGGCGACTTTGCGGAAGGGTTCGAAGGCGATGTCATCGGTCTTTCGGTTACGTTTGAACCGGAAGATGCGCTGGTCGAGGCGGTCACCTATACGTCCGCCAACGAATCAATCGCTACGGTGAACGGGCAGGGTACGGTGTATCTTGTCGGTGCGGGCACTACGGTCATCACCGCTACGAGTGCAAACGGTCTGCAGGATGAGATCGTCGTGCGTTCCAAGGCGACCTTGCCGTTGCAACCGGATGTACAAACGGAAGGGATCATGCAAGCGCACAGCAAGACGGTGTACTCCTTCCTTGCACCCGAGACCGAAACGTATACCTTTACGATCGACAGCGGATATTACAAGTTCTGTCGGATCTACGATCAAAACGGGGATTATATAAACAGTAGTTCCGGCTACTATGCATTGCAAATTGCGGTACAGTTGGAAGCGGGCGAGACCTACTTCCTGAGTGTACAGACGTACGAAGAATATGGCGATTACACCGTGTGCGTCAGCCAAACGGTGGCGGCGACCGAAATGACCATTGATCAAGGGGACGCTGTCCAAGGCCTTGTGTCCGCTTCGCTGAATCTCTCGGTCACCTTCGGCCCCGAAGACGCCAAAGAAGAAGAGGTCACGTGGACTTCCGATGATCCGTCGGTGGTATACGTCTCTTGGTGGGGCAGTATCTCGCTTATCGGTGAAGGTACGGCGACGCTGACCGCGACGAGTGAGAGCGGTCTTCAGGACAGCATCACCGTGACGGTCACGCTGCCGCCCGCGTTGACGTTGAACGTGCCCCTGAACGGTACCATTGTGGGGCAGACCCCCCCGGTGTATTGCTTCGTGCCGACAGAGGACGGCGTCTACTCCTTCCTCTTTGCCAAGGAACCGTATGGCGAGATCTTCTTGATGGATGCCGACCTTGAGTACATCTCGGGTTACGGCGGCAACGACAACGTCACGGTGCAGGGCGAACTGACGGCAGGCGAGAGATACTACGTCAACCTTTACCAATACGATGCGAATGCCGAATATAACTTCACCCTGACGGTGACCGATACGGTGCCTGCCACGTCGATGAGCATCACCGACGGCGACACCTACTCCGCCTTCCCCGGTGGAGGACACCGTTTCCAAGTGACCTTCGGTCCCGAAAATGCCGTACGTGAAGAAGTCACGTGGACTTCGAGCGATCCCGAAATTGCGGAAGTCTATGAGGACGGTTACGCGGAATTCTATCGGTCGGGTACGGTCGTGATTACGGCGACGAGTGAGAGCGGCTTTACCGACAGCATTACGGTCACTTTGAAAACGATAGCAGAGGCGGCCCGACCGCTTACGAGCAACCGGGCGGAAGTCAGCACGGAAGAGGTCGTTACGGTCTTTGCATTTACACCTGCCGAAAGCGGTAAATACGCCTTCACCTCTTCGCTCATTGACGGTCACGTTGATCCGATGATCGCGCTGTACGATGTGAATGAGGAAGAATTGGCACGTGCCGATGACGCCGACGGCATGCAGTTCCGCTTGGAGTATACCCTCACGGCGGGCGAGACGTATTATCTGTACCTGCGGTATTACGAGTGTGAGGCGGACAGTTATCTCTTGACCATCGAGCGTGCACAAGAGCTCACCGCTATCACCATCGCGGAAGGGGATATCGAGGGCGATATCAACGACGAGTATCAACTGTCGGTGGAATTCACTCCCGCAGGTGCCACTCCCGAAGGTTACGTCTTTACCTCGGCCAATCCGTTGGTGGCAACGGTGAGCGAAAGCGGTTGGCTGTGGTTGCGCGGTGCGGGCACCACCACCGTCACCGTCACCAGCGACAGCGGTCTTACGGACACCATCACCGTCACGGTGAGCGGTGCACACGAACACGCGTACGACACGGCGTGCGATACCGATTGTAACCTGTGCGGTGAGGTGCGCGAAGTGCCGCACACCTACAGCAGCGCGTGCGACGCCACGTGTGATCTCTGCGGCGCCGTGCGCGTGGTCGCGGCGGCGCATACCTACGACAACGCGTGCGATGCGGTGTGTAACCTCTGCGGTGCGACCCGCACGGTCGAACATTCTTACAGCGGTGCCTGCGACCCGCTGTGTAACGTCTGCGGTGCGCCGCAGGCCGACGTCGCGGCACACACCTACGACAATGCATGCGACGTGGATTGCAACGTCTGCGGTACGGTGCGCGAGATCGTCCA
This sequence comes from uncultured Eubacteriales bacterium, assembly GCA_964515215.1. Lineage (GTDB taxonomy): Bacteria > Bacillota > Clostridia > Oscillospirales > Acutalibacteraceae > SIG588. The sequence goes on along the minus strand of CAZESL010000011.1, from coordinate 15,842 downwards.
CGACTACAGCGGCGATTGCGACACGAACTGTAACGTCTGCGACGAAGAGCGCGATGCCCTTGCCGAGCATACGCACGATAACGCGTGTGACACCTCGTGTAATGTCTGCGGTGCGACCCGTGCGGCAGAACACACCTATGCCGGCGATTGCGACACGGTCTGCAATATCTGCGGCGATGTGCGTGTTGCCGTGGGTGAGCACGAGTACGAAGACAATGCCGACACCGTGTGCGACGTTTGCGGTGCCCAGCGCGATGCCGTGCACCAATACAGCGGCGTGTGTGACACGACCTGTGATCTCTGCGGTGAAGAGCGTGAGACGAGTACGGCGCACACGTATGACAACGCGTGCGATACGAATTGTAACGTCTGCGGTGCGACCCGCGTGACCGAGCACGTTTACGATGCCGTGTGCGACGCGATCTGTAACGTTTGCAATTTCATGCGCACCGATGCCGAGGCGCACGACTACGACAACGCGTGTGATACGGATTGTAACGTCTGCGGTACGGGCCGCGTGACGGTGCATACCTACATGGCACCGTGCGACGGCTTCTGCGACGTGTGCGGCGCAGAACGCGAGCCGCTCGATCGGCATACGCGTGAAAACGACTGTCAAGCGAATTGCACGTTGTGCGGCGAAGAATTAGAGGTTGCTCACGATTACAGCGGCAGTTGCGATCCGTCCTGCAACCGTTGCGGTGTGGTTCGCGACGATGTGGCGGCGCACGCGTACGACAACGTTTGCGATACGGTGTGTAACGGTTGCGGCGTCGAACGTGCAGTGGATCACGTGTACACCGCCGCGTGTGACGCGCAGTGCAACGTTTGCGGGAACACCCGCACCGTGCAGCAGGAACACCGTTACAGCAACGCGTGCGACGCAAACTGTAACGTTTGCGGTGCGACCCGCACTCCTGCGGCACACGTGTACGATAACGCGTGCGATGCAAACTGTAACGTTTGCGGTGCGACCCGCACTCCTGCGGCACACGTGTACGATAACGCGTGCGATGCAAGCTGTAACGTCTGCGGCGCTGTCCGCACTCCCGCGGCACATGTGTACGCGAATGCGTGCGATGCGGATTGTAACGTCTGCGGTGCGACCCGCACCCCCGCGGCACACGTGTACGACAACGCGTGCGACGCGAACTGTAACGTCTGCGGTGCGACCCGTACGCCTGCGGCACACGTCTACGCGAATGCGTGCGACAAGGATTGTAACGTCTGCGGCGCGACCCGTACGCCTGCGACGCACGTGTACGACAACGACCGCGATGCCGACTGTAACGTCTGCGGTGCGGTGCGTGAGGTCGAAAGCGGCCTGCTCGGTGACGTGGACGGCAACGGTAAGATCGACTCTACCGACGCCCGTATGGTGTTGCAGTACGCGGTGAAGAAGATCGATGCTTCGGCACTGAACGTCGAATTGGCGGACGTGGACGGCAGCGGCAAGGTCGATTCGACCGACGCGCGACTCATATTACAGTACGCTGTTCGGAAAATTACCAACTTCCCTGCTTCTGCGTAATGTGGGCCGCAACGTTTGCCAAAGGCAAACTTGCAGAACAAGGGCGAAGCCCTTCGTTCGGTATGCAGGTGAAGAAGATCGACAGTTTCCCGAAAGCGTAAGATCACATAAGCAAGACCGCCCGAAGAGGATTTCCTCTTCGGGCGGTCATTTTTGTTGTGTGGGGGATGCAAAAAGCGGTTGTGGATGGCGGGATTTCGTTAAAATGTATTTTCAAATCCCCTCAGTCAGCTTCGCTGACAGTTCCCCTTACGTCCTTAAGGGGAGCCTTTGCGATAACTTGAATTTTTGAAAGAAGCTCTTCTGTGAATGCCTCCCCTGTGTAAGGGGAGGTGGGTCGCCGCAAGGCGACTCGGAGGGGTTGTGGATGGTGCGCGCACTTGCGGCGGACGGTCGGTCGCAAAACGGGACGTCGAGGGCGCCGTCTCCTACCGCACGATTCTTTGCGAAATCCTCACACGAACGTCACGATGTCTTCCAAACTTCGTTTGGGTACCACGTAATCGCGGTTGTCGTCGAGCGAGTATTTCACCGTATCGGTGAGCGGCACGACGCGGCTTTGATGGGCGGGGTAGCCGAGCGCGATCATCAGCCGCAACTCGTCTTCCTCGTTGATCGGCAACAGCGCTTTGATGGCGGGGCGGTCGATCGCCCCCATAATGCAACTGCCGACTCCCGCTTCCCACAGCACGGCAGTCAGCGCGTGTACCGCCAGTCCCACGTCGATATCCGCCCAGGCGTTGGCGTCGGCGGCCTTCACCACCGCAATGAAGGCGGTCGGCTGTTCGCCCGCTTTCGGCACACCGTCCTCGGACGGCAGATAACCCGCCCATTTCACGTGCGGCTGCAGTGCCGCGACGGTGGCGGGATCGGTCACCGCGACGTAGCGCAGCGGCTGCGCGTTGGCGGCAGAGGCACACAGACGCGCGGCATCCACGGCCTCCCGCAGCAAGGCAGCAGGTACGGGATCCCCGGTAAAACGGCGGATGGTACGCAGTCCGCCGAACAGTTCAGACAGTGTCATATATCTTCGCTCCCTTCTGTAGATCCAGTATACCGAAAAGCGGAAGGAAAATCAAGTGTACATTTCTTGCGGTCATTTGCACAATTTTTGCGGTTTTTTTGTGCTTTTGCTTGCTTTTTTTGTGGATGTTTTGTACAATAAACTTACGATATTATATCATGAGGTGATATATATGGATTGGAAATTGGCGGCGTTTGCCGACGAAGCGAGCGGTGATCTTGCGGGTCAGATCGCGGCGATGAAGCGAAACGGCATCGAAGGGCTTGAGATCCGTTTTATCGACGGTCAGAACATTGCGAAGGTCTCTGTCGAAAAGGCAAAAGAGATCCGCGACCGTCTGGCGGCGGAGGGACTGCACGTCTGGTCGATCGGCTCTCCCACGGGCAAGATCCAACTGCAGGATGATTTTGCACCGCATTTGGAAGAGTTCAAGCATCAGTTGGAACTGGCGCACGTTATGGGAGCGGAACACTACCGTTTGTTCAGCTTCTACGGTGCGGATGACAGCGACGGCGCGTTCAACGCGGTGTGCGAGCGCACGGCGGCGTTTCTGGATGCCGCTCGCGGCAGCGGCGTGGTCGTCTGCCACGAAAACGAAAAGGATATTTACGGCGATACCGACGATCGCTGTGTGAAGTTGCTTGCGGCATTCCCCGAACTGCGCGCGATCTTTGATCCCGCAAACTTCTTGCAGTGCGGGGTGAGCATCCTGCCCGCGTGGGAAAAACTTGCCCCCTACGTGGAGTATCTGCACATTAAAGACTGCAATAAAAACGGCGAAGTCGTGCCGCCCGGTGAAGGGGAAGGGCAATTGCCCAAACTGCTGGCCGCCTACGGTGCAAACGGCGGCCGCGTGATGACGTTGGAGCCGCACCTGAACGCTTTCGTCGGTTTGGAACAACTGGAAAACAGCGGCTCCGCCACCCGTTCGGCGTATGCGTACGCCAGCGCAGACGAAGCGTTTGACGCGGCGGTAGCGGCTTTGAAGAAAATTTTACCGTGAAAGGGGAAGGGACTATGAAGATCGGTGCACAAATGTATACCGTCCGCGATTTCTGCAAAACGGCAGAGGACGGCGTTGCGACGCTGGAAAAACTGGCGGCGATGGGTTACAAGCAGGTGCAGTATTCGGGCTGCGACGCCATCCCGCCCGCTCTGATGCGGGAGACCTGCGACCGTTTGGGGATGGTCATTCCGTTTTCTCACAGCCCGTATCAGCGCATCATCGGGGACACCGAAGCGCTGATCGAAGATCACCGCCTTATGGGGTGCGATTGCATCGGCCTCGGGTACATCGGTGAGGCACACCGCAACACGGTGGAGTGCCTCGAGCGGTTCCGCCGCGAGATGACCGAGCCGATCAAGAAGATCCGCGACGCGGGCATGACCTTTGCGTATCACAACCACTCCTTCGAATTCGCGAAGGTGGAGGGGAAGATGATCTTCGACCATCTGCTGGAGATGTTTGCACCCGAGGAGATGAACATCGTGCTGGATACCTATTGGGTACAGCACGGCGGCGGTGACGTCTGTCAGTGGATCGAAAAATGTGCGGGACGCTTGAAGTACGTGCATTTGAAGGATATGGGTATGACCCTCGAAATGAAACAGATGATGACACCCATCGGCGAAGGATCGCTGAACTTCCCCGCCATTTTGAAAGCGTTCGAAAAGGCGGGTGCGGTTGCCGCGTTTGTGGAGCAAGACAACTGTAACGGTGAAGATCCGCTCGATTGTATGGAACGCAGTTTGCGGTACCTCGAATCGATCGGTCATGAAGCATAAGGAGGAAAAAGAAATGGATAAAGTAAAGCTTGGTATTATCGGTATCGGTAATATGGGTTCCACCCACGTGAATAACCTGACCGACGGCAAATGCCCCGAGATCGAACTGGTCGCGGTGGCGGATGTCAAACCCGAACGTCTGGAATGGGCGAAGGGTAAAAACCCGAACGTCACCTGCTTTAACACGGCGGAGGAGATGCTGGACAGCGGGCTTATTGACGCGTGTCTGATCGCGGTGCCGCACTACGACCATCCCCGTTTTGCGATCGCGTGCTTTGAGCGCGGTATTCACGTGATGTGCGAAAAGCCCGCGGGTGTGTATACGAAGCAAGTCAAGGAAATGAACGCCGCTGCGGAAAAAGCGGGTGTCGCGTTCGGTATGATGTTCAATCAGCGCACCAACCCGATGTACATCAAAATGCACGAAATGATGGCGAGCGGTGAACTCGGTGAGATCCACCGCACCAACTGGTTGATCACCGACTGGTACCGTCCGCAGTCCTATTACGATAGCGGCGCGTGGCGTGCTACCTGGAGCGGCGAGGGCGGCGGTGTGCTGCTCAATCAGTGCCCGCACAACCTTGACCTGTGGCAGTGGATCTGCGGTATGCCGAAAAAAGTGGATGTGAAACTGACCCTCGGCAAGTGGCACGATATCGAAGTGGAAGACGACGTGACCGCCTACGTGGAGTATCCGAACGGCGCGTCGGGTATGTTCATCACCTCGACGGGTGACTGCCCCGGCTCCAACCGCTTTGAGGTCTGCTGTGACCGCGGCACCATGGTGGCGGAAGGCCGCACCTTGAAGATCACCCGCTTGAAAGAAGCTATGAGCGAATATGCCGGTGAAAATGCGTTCAGTTCTCCTGCGCGTGAGGTGGAGACCATCACCTTCGATACCGACGGTGAACAGCACGTGGGGGTGCTCAACGCTTTTGCGGCGCACATTCTGCACGGTGAACCGCTGGTGGCCGATGGTAAAGAGGGCATCAACGGTCTGACCATCTCGAATGCGATGCATTTGGCTGCGTTCACCAATCGCGTGGTGGAACTGCCGTTTGACGATGAGGAGTATTACGCTGAACTGATGAAGCGCGTGGCGACCTCCCGCCGTAAGGAAAACGTGAACGAGGTCGTGAGCGATACCAGCGGTTCGTACAACGGCGCCAAATAAGATGATGAAAAACGTTAGAGTAGGTGTGATCGGTGTGGGCGGTATGGGATCCGCCCACGCCCGTCACCTGTTTGCGGGCGGTGTGAAGGGGGCGGTGCTGTCGGCTTTGTGCGACGTGGATGCCGCCCGCCGCGACCAACTGAAAGCGTTATTTCCCGACGTGCCCGTATATGAAAACGCCGACGCGTTATTTGCGGCAGGTGTGTGCGATGCCGTGGTGATCGCCACTCCGCACTATTTCCACCCCATCATCGGTGTGCAGGCGTTTGAGCACGGGGTACACGTGCTGTCCGAAAAGCCGATGGCGGTGCAGACGAGTGAGGCAAAACGGTTGATCGCGGCGGCGGATAAGAGCGGTCGCGCCTTTTGCGTGATGTTTAATCAACGCACCGATCCGCTGTTTCAAAAAGCGCGTGAATTGGTGCAAAGCGGTGTGCTCGGTGAATTGAAACGCTTTCACTGGATCATCACCAACTGGTACCGCACACAGGCGTATTACGACAGCGGTGCGTGGCGCGCCACCTTCCGCGGGGAAGGCGGCGGCGTCCTGATGAATCAGGCACCCCACAACCTCGATCTGTGGCAGTGGATCTGCGGGATGCCTGACCGCATTTTAGCGCGGTGTCCCGTGGCGAAATACCACGATATCGAGGTGGAAGACGAGGCACTCATCATCGGGGAATACGACAGCGGACTGACCGCCTTGTTCCAGACCACCACGGGGGAATACCCCGGCACCAACCGTCTGGAGATCACGGGCGACGGTGCCAAAATGGTGTTGGAAGAAGGCAAACTCAAGTTGTGGCGCCTGAAAGAGCGCGAGCGGGAGGTCTGCTTTACCGCAAAGGAAGGATTTGTCCAGATCCCGACGGATTATGAGGAAATGACCTTTACGCCCCCCGCCAACGCACACGGCGCGGTGTTGCAGAATTTTGTGGATCACATCCTGCACGGTACGCCCCTGTTGTCGGATGGCAGAGAAGCCTTGAACGAAGTGATGCTTTGTAATGCGGCGTACCTGTCCGCGTGGCAAGGCGGTATGGTGACACTTCCCGTGGATGCTGCGGCGTTTGACCGTGAACTGGCGGCGCGCTGTGAGCAATCGGCTACGCGTGAGGCGGGGTGTGCCCCGATGCACGACGGTTATCAAACGCGCTGGCAGGTGCGGTGGTAAAGAAAGGAAGTAAAACTATGAGAAATTACGGTTTACAGTTGTATTCGGTGAAAAGTCACATGGAGACCGACGTGGCGGCTACCTTGCGTGCCGTGGCGGAAATGGGCTACACCATGGTGGAACCGGCAGGTTTTTTCGGCAAAACGGCGGAAGAGTTTCGCGCGTTGTGCGAGGAAAACGGGCTTACGGTATGCAGTACGCATTCCTCGCTCGGCGAGCTGGCGGAGGACGTGCGCGAGGAAACGATCGCCTATCATCAGACCATCGGCAACAAACGGTTTATCGTACCGGGTGCGCCGTGGGATACCAAAGAGGGGCTGGCAGATACCATCGCTAAGTTGAACGCCTATCAGCCGATTCTGGCAGAGGCGGGCATTGAATTGATGTATCACAATCACCACGGTGAGTTGATGCCGAATAAGGACGGGCAGATCGCCCACGTGGAGATGCAAAAGCAGACCGCCATCCGTTTCCAGATCGACGTGTACTGGGCGTATCGCGGCGGCGTGTCTCCGCTCTACATTTTGGAACAGTTGCGCGACCGTTTGGCGGTCATTCACCTGAAAGACGGCACCGCAGAACACGGTACACCGCTCGGACAAGGTGACGTACCCATTCGTGAGATCGTCGAATGGGCCGAGGCACACGGCGTGGATATGGTAGTGGAAAACGAACCGGATGCCGCCCGTGAAATGGAAGAAGCTAAGATGTGTATTGATTATTTGAAGAGTTTGGAAGAGTAAGATAAACAAATCCCCTCGGAAAGTTGCTGTGGCAACCTTCCGAGGGGATTTACTATTTGCTTATTCTTCCGTTTCCTCGCCGCAACCGCAGCAACAGGAGCACTTACCTTCACAACTGCCGCCGTCGGGACAGCCGATGCATTTTTTGCCGCTCTTTTTGGCTTTGATTATATAGGCCACAGCGCCTCCTACAATGAGGACGATGACGGCGATGGCGATAATATCGTCCAACATAGCGATCTCCTTTAAACCTTCGCGGTCTCTTTGGTGCCGCTCAGTGCGTATTCGGCTTTGAGTTCCTTATTCTTCTTCAGAATGAGTACGGTAAAGATCGCGGCGATCGCGAGAACGATGCACCAACCGAGAACGGGCATCCACGCTTCACCGAAGGAAGATCCGGTAAAGAGCGAGCCGAAGAAGAACACGAGGAATCCGATGGTGTAACCAACGGCGAACTGAAGGCCGATGCCTGCCCAAAGCCATTTTTTGCTCTTGATCTCAGCATTCATGGCACCGAGTGCGGCAAAGCAAGGGGGGGTGAACAGATTGAACATGAGAAATGCGAGACCTGCCACGGCGGTGATGTTGCCCATGTTGGCACCGCTGATCGCGCCTACCGCTTCAAGTTCTTCATTGATGAGGTTTTCAAACAGGAACACGGTTGCCAGCGTGGACACCACGCATTCCTTGGCAATGAAGCCGGTAACGGCCGCCGCCGCCAACTGCCACAGCGTCACACCGACGATGGGCGCGATCACGTAAGCGATGGGGGTGGCAATGGAGGCCAGAATGGAGTTTGCGGGGTCGTCCACCGCCACAAAGTTCCAGCCGTAGTTCTGCATCATGTATACCACGAAGTTGCAAACGAGGATCACGGTACCGGCTTTGACGATGTACGCCCATCCTCTCTGACACATGGATTTGAACGCGAACCAGAAGGACGGCGCCTTGTATTCGGGAAGTTCAATGATAAAGAAGGATTTTCTCACCTTGTGACCGGTGAGCTTGTTGATCAGCAGAGCACAAAGCAGAATGATGGCAATGCCGACGAAGTACATCACCGTGCCCACCCATTCGGAACCGTCAAAGAACGCGCCTGCAAAGAGGGCGATGACCGGCATTTTAGCACCGCACGGCATAAACGGCGTAAGCATGGCGGTGGCGCGGCGTTCACGCTCGTTGCGGATGGTGCGGCAGGCCATAACACCCGGAATGGCACAGCCCGTGCCGATCACGAAGGGAATGACGGATTTACCGGAAAGACCGACCTTCTTGAAAATGGGATCCAGAACGACCGTGGCGCGCGCCATATAGCCGCAATCCTCAAGAAGCGCGATCAGGAAGTACATGACCATAACGAGCGGCAGGAAGCCGACGACGGCGGCAACACCCTCGATGATGCCTTCCAGTATGACGGCTTGAACGAGGTCGCCGGTGCCGGAAAGCCAGCCCGCGACGATATCTTTAAACCAGCCGATGCAATCGCCGAGTCCCCACAGATGCGTCTCACCGATATCCAAACCTTCCGCCAGCCACGCACCGGGGCCTGCCTGCGAGATCCAGAATACCGCCCACATAACGACGGCGAAGATGGGCAGCCCCAACCACTTGTTGGTCAGCACGGCGTCGATCTTATCCTGGAAGGTCACGTCTTTGGTGAACACCTTGCGGGTCTCCACCTTAGAGACCAGTTCGTTCACAAAGGCAAAACGGCGACGGTCCGCTTCCACCACCACTTTTTTGTCGGTGAGATCGACGTCTCCCTGCACGTACGGCGCTTTTTGCCCCTTGCCCACCAACGCCGTCGCTGCTTTTACAACTTCAGCGAGGTCTTGGTGGCTGCGGTCGGTGGAAATGGTCTGCACCACGGGACAGCCCAGTGCGGCGGCAAGTGCTGCCGTGTCAATGACCGTCTCCTTCTTCTTGTTGATGTCGCTTTTGTTCAGTGCCACCACCACGGGAATGCCGAGTTCCAGAAGCTGCGTGGTAAAAAACAAACTGCGGCTGAGATTCGTCGCATCCACGATGTTGACGATCGCGTCCGGTTTTTCATTCTTTACGTAGGCGCTGGTGATGCTCTCTTCCGACGTGAACGGCGACATGGAGTAGGCGCCCGGCAGGTCGACGGCGACCAGGTCATCACGCCCGTCGGCGTACGCCTTTTTGATGTGGCTCTCTTTCCGTTCCACCGTAACACCTGCCCAGTTACCGACCTTTTCACTGCGGCCGGTGAGCGCGTTGTACATCGTGGTCTTTCCGCTGTTGGGATTTCCTGCAAATGCGATCCTCATGTGACTGTCCCTCCGATTTCTGTTTGCTGTGATTTGAGTTAGCGTCGGCTAACTTGCGGATGTAAAAAAAGCGGACACAACGGTCTGCGTTTTTTTAGATAATAATGGCTTCTGCCAACTGCGTGTCAATGCTGTAACGGGCATCCTTGATGCACACGACACAACTGTTCTTCTTGTGAGCGACAACGGTGACCGGTTCCCCGCTGTAACATCCGAGCGAGAACAAAAAAGCATCCATTTCCTCATCATCGGTCTCAATGGCGCGGATAATGTATTCCTTACCCTCGACAGCGTCGTTCAAATTCATACGATATCCCACCCTTCACAAGAGTTAGCGGATGCTAACCTTTACGCATTATACCACGCGCCTCGTCTACTGTCAAGAGGAAGTGTTGAAAAAATGAAAAATTTTCCAAGGTGGAAAATGATACCTTGCAAACGGACGAGATCTATGATATACTATATTTATATTGACGAAAAGGGGGAGAGGTTGTGAGTTTGCAAGAATCGGGGCAGATGTATCTTGAAAGTATTTTTGTCCTCTCCCGTAAACGCGACGCCGTGCGTGCGGTGGACGTGTGCGAGTATATGGGGTATTCAAAGCCCAGCGTCAGCCGTGCCATGGGATTGTTGCGGCAGGGCGGGTTCATTACGGTGGACCGCGACGGTTTTATCTCGCTGACCGATGCGGGACGCGAAGTAGCGGAAAAGATGTATGAGCGCCATACCCTGCTCACCGCGTTGTTGGTACGTCTCGGTGTGGATGAGACGACGGCGGCGGAAGACGCCTGCAAGATCGAGCACAATTTGAGCGATCAATCCTTTGCCGCCATCAAGCGGTACGTTGAACAAATTTGAAACACGATCGCCTGCGTTTGCGGGCGATTTTACGTAGGGGAGGTGAAGCGTATGGCAACACGGGAATGGACACCTGCGCAAAAACAGTGTTTGGAAGCGAACGGTACGGTGCTGGTCTCGGCGGCCGCCGGTTCGGGCAAAACGGCGGTGTTGATCGAACGTATCATCCGTCTGATCACGGCGGAGGAGTCGCCTGTGGATGTGGACAGGCTGTTGGTGGTGACCTTTACCAAGGCTGCGGCGGCAGAAATGAAGCAACGGCTCGGCAAAGCACTGCATGAATGTTTGGCCGCCCGTCCGAACGACCGTCGCCTGCGCCGACAACTGATGCTGTTGCCCAATGCGAACATCAGCACGGTACACGGTTTTTGCAGTAATCTGATACGCGAACATTTCCACCGCTTTCCCGAAATATCGCCGCTCTTCCGCGTGGGAGAGGAGAGCCAGACTCGCCCGCTGATGAATGAGGCGATGGACGAGGTATTAGAAGAAGCGTATGCCGCCGATTCCCCTGCTTTTTCACAGTTGTTGGACCTGCTCGGCGGCGACCGTCACGACAAGGCACTTGCGGAACGGATACGCATAACCTACGATTTTATGCAGGCACACCCGCAACCCGCCCGTTGGCGTGAGGCGGTGACGGCACGCTATCGTACGGATGTGCCGCTGTCCGAATCGGTGTTCGGGCAGGAGATCCAAGCGGAAATTCAAGGCCGCCTCGCATGGTATGCCCGCAAATTGGACAATCTCGCCGCACTGGCGGAGAGCAATGACACGCTGACACGCTATGCCGTGTGCCTGCGTGCGGATGCTGAAGGCTTACGCGAAGCGGCAAATGCCTTGCGTACCATGTCGTGGGACGAACAACTGGTGCGTCTGGGCGAGGTGGGGTTCGGTACGCTGAGTCCGGTGCGCGGCTGTACCGACGACGAGTTGAAAGAATACATCAAGAATGAGCGCACGCGTCTCAAAACAAAGGTAGGCGCTCTCGCCGCTTTGATGGTGGAGGACGAAGCCTCTGCCACGGCCCGCACGGCGGCATTGGCACCTGCGGTGGAGATGTTGATGACGTTGACCGCACAGTTTGAAGCGCGGTATACCGAGAAGAAGACCCGTGCGGGGTTGCTGGATTTTAACGATCTGGAACATTTGGCACTGCGTTTGTTGACCGATGAGGATGAAGAGGGGCATATGACTCCCTCTGCGATCGCTGCCGAGGTCAACAGCCGTTTTGTTCACATCATGGTGGACGAGTATCAAGACACCAATCCCACGCAGGAATGCCTGTTTTCCGCGATCTCGCGGCAGGAGAGAAATCTCTTCTTTGTGGGTGACGTGAAGCAGAGTATTTACTCCTTCCGCAACGCGACCCCCTCGCTGTTTATGGAACGGCAAAATCGCTATACCTCGTTTGACGGTACGACCTATCCTGCGCTGATTCGGTTAGGACACAATTTCCGCAGCCGCCGCAGTGTGACCGAAACGGTGAACTTCCTGTTTTCGCAGTTAATGACCGCGGAGAGCGGCGGTGTAAACTACCGCGGCGGCGAGGAATTGACCGCCGCCGCGACCTATGCCCCGCACGAAGACGATGCCGCCGAGTTGATTTTGGTGGAAAAGGAAAAACGTGCCGCCGACGACAGCGATGATGCCGCCGAAGCACGGGTGATCGCCGCCCGCCTTGCCGAGATGATGGCGGAGGGGATGACCGTGCGGGACGGTGACGGTGAGCGCCCGCTGCGGTATCGCGATGTATGTGTGCTGTTGCGTAGCAAGAAGGATCACGCCGCCGCGTATGCGGAAGAACTCAACCGTGTCGGCGTGCCTGCCGTGACCGATGCGGGCGGCGGGTTTTACGATGCGGGGGAGATCACGCTCGTGCTGTCGCTTTTGCGTTTTTTGGACAATCCGTTACAGGATGTATCGTTGCTTGCGGTGATGATGTCGGTGCTGTTTGCGTTCACACCCGATGATCTTGCCGACATACGAAAAGCGCATCGCCGCATGCCGCTGTATACCGCGGTACGCCGCCGCGCGCGCGAGGAAGACGCACTGGGGCAGCGGCTTACGGCATTTTTGGAAGAGACCGAACGTTTGCGTACGCTTTCGGCGGCGATGCCTGCCGACCGCCTGTTGCAACAGGTGTATGAAGAGTTGAGTTTGACCGCCGTGATGGGGGCTCGCTCGCACGGAGAACAGCGGGTGGCGAATTTGCAAAAACTGCTGGATATCGCCCGCGGGTTTGAAAGCCGCGGTTTTCGCGGATTGTCTGCTTTTGTGCGGTTCACGGAGCGCGACCGCAAGCAGGACGGCCAAGTTCCTGCGGCGGTGGTGGGCGGTGAAGATGCTGTGCGCGTGATGAGCGTGCACGCGTCAAAGGGATTGGAATTTCCCGTGGTGTTTATGGCGGGCATGGGGCGCGGGTTCAACGACCGCGCGCTGTCCGATCCGTTGCTTTTGCACCGCACACTGGGCGTGGGCATGGATTGGCGGGACCCGAAGGGGCTGGAATCCTGTAAAACGGTGCAAAAAAATGCACTGGCACTGCGGATGCGCCGCGATGCCCGTGCGGAAGAGTTGCGCGTGTTGTACGTGGCGCTGACCCGTGCGAAGGAACGGCTGTGCATGGTGGCGACCGTGGACCGCTATGATGCGATGATGAAAGCCTTCACCCTGTCGCCGACCGATGAGGCCGTGCCGCTTCAAGCGGTGATCGAAGCGAGCGGTTACGCCGACTGGATATTGCCCGTGTTATTGCGCCATCCCGATGCGGTGACGCAGTGGCCGCCCGCACTTTCGGCACACCTCACCCCGCTGGACTGTGACACGCGGTTGAACCTTATGTTGGTGCGTGCACCGACAGCGGAGGACGAAGCGGGTGCCCCCGATACCGTTCCTTTACCGCCGGATGCGGCGTATTTGACAAAACTGCGCGAACGCACGGCATGGACGTATCCCTACAAAGAGTTGGGGAACGTGCCGGTGAAACTGGCGGCGTCCGCATTGGCGCACCGCACGATGCGCGATCGTTTCGTGGCGGTCTCGCGCCCTGCGTTTTTCAGCGATACCGCGCTGTCGCCTGCCGAGCGGGGCACGGCGATGCATCAGTTTATGCAATTTGCAGACTATCACGCGGCGGCAGAGGATATCGAGCGGGAGATCGCTCGCTTGGTGCGCGAGGGTTTCCTTTCGTCGATGCAAGGAGCATCGCTTTCCCGCCCGCGTCTTGTCGGATTCTTTAAAAGTGACTTGTATCGCCGTATGTGTAACGCCGAACGTGTACAGAGAGAATACGCCTTCACGGTGGAGCGCCCCGTCACCGTTTGTGCACCCGTGTCGGACGACGTGGCGGCGGGGGAGACGGTGTTGATACAGGGGATCGCCGACTGCTTGTTTTACGAAAACGGGCGGTGGGTCATCGTGGACTACAAGACCGACCGTGTGGATACTCCCGAAGAGTTGTCCGAACGGTACCGTCCGCAGTTGATGCTGTACAAAGAAGCGCTGGAAAACGGTTTGGGTGAGTCGGTCGGGGAATGTCTCTTGTACTCTTTTGCTCTGCAACGAACGGTCGAGGTATAAAAGGTTACAATTTTGTTTCTTGACTTTTCGACAGCAGATTGCTATAGTAAGGTAAGAAGTTCTCGGAAAGGATATGAGAATATGGCAAAACATGCGGCGCCTGAAACCGCGGTGAAAAAACCGCGTCGGCGTTTTAAGGGTATCATCATCACCTTGGTGTCGATCCTTGCCGTACTCGGCGTACTGTTTGCGGCGGCAGGCATCTTTATGTGGAAGTACTTGGATTACGATTACGATTCCACCATTCAGCACATGACGAACGAACAGCTGGGTATTACCAATATTACTTTGAGTAAGAAGGTCACCAATATCGCGCTGTTCGGTGTGGATTCCCGCAATCCCGAAGGGTATACGGGCAACACCGACTCGATCATGATCGTGAGTCTGGACGAGATCCACAATAAGATCAAGATCACCTCGGTGATGCGGGATACGTTGGTGCACATGGGGGATCACGGGTACCGCAAGATCAATTCGGCATACGCTAAAGGCGGGCCCGAATTGGCGCTGAAAACGCTCAACGAATCCTTCAACTTGAATATCCGCCACTACGCCACGGTGAACTTTGCGGGCATGATCGACATTGTGAATGCCATCGGCGGCGTGGAGGTGGAGATCACCGAAACGGAGCGCGTGGCGGCGAATAAACTGATCGTGGAAAAAGGAGCCAACCTCGGCACCGAACGGGATAAGATCCAAAAGGCGGGTCTGCAAACGCTGACGGGCGTGCAGGCGGTGTGTTGGTCGCGCCTGCGCTCGGTCTCTACAGCAGAGGGGGTCAGTAACGACTTCGGTCGTACCGACCGTCAGCGCGTGGTAATGGAGGCGATGTTTAACCGCATCACGGACATGGGTGCTTCGCAGTATCCCGCACTGATAGAAGCGTTATTGCCGTACGTGCGCACCTCACTGTCCTACTCCGATATCCTCGGTATGGCGGGGGCGGTGCTCGGCGATACCGAATTTGAACAGACGCGTATTCCGCAAATGGAGTATATCATCAATGCGGATTATCGTGAGAAAACGGGCAGTTCCACGGTGTATTACAACTTGGAATATGCCGCTAAAGTGTTGCATGCGTTCGTGTACGACGATATGATGCCTGCGGATTATATTGAACAAAACGGGGTGGATAAGACCCCGTGGGCGAAGTGACGTTATGCGTATTTTAGCAGTGGACCTGGGGTTGCAGCGCACGGGCGTGGCGATCTGTGACGAGCGGGAGGTGCTGGCCTCGCCCATCGGCACGGTGACCGAACACAACCGCGACCGCCTGCTGGAAAAGGTGGCGGCGCTGGCGGCGGAGCATAAAGCCGCGCATCTGGTGGTGGGACACCCGCGCAATATGGACGGTACCCGCGGCGAGAGTGCCCGCCGTGCCGAGGAGTTTGCCGCCGCCCTTTCCGAAAAAACGGGTCTCGACCACACCTTGTGGGATGAACGGTTGACCACCGTGTCTGCCATCGGTTTTTTGAACGAGACCAACACGCGCGGTAAAAAGCGCAAAGCGGTGGTGGATACCGTTTCGGCGGTCATCATCCTGCAGGACTTTATCGACAGTCGTAAGAAATGAGAAACGGGGCTGTCGCGTTAAAGGTAAATCTGCACGAACGGAAAAAACATAATCTTGCCTCCCTCTGACGAGGGAGGTGGATTCGCCGAAGGCGAAGACGGAGGGAG
>CAZESL010000010.1:0-32368 GCA_964515215.1 uncultured Eubacteriales bacterium | reverse complement strand
CGGCAGCAGGGAAGTTGGTGATCTTCCGAACAGCGTACTGTAATATAAGGCGTGCATCGGTGGAATCCACCTTGCCGTTGCCGTCCACGTCCGCCGCGTCAAGCGCGGTGAGCGAAGAGATCTTCTTCACCGCATACTGCAGCACCAGGCGGGCATCGGTAGAATCGATCTTGCCGTTGCCGTCCGCATCGCCGATCATCACGCTGTCGGGATCGACGTTACGGCCGATGGTGCTCGCTTCACTGCGAATAATGTAGAAATAATCGAGCGACATATCCGTTTCGGTTTCGGGGGCTTCATCGAAGCAAGTGGTCATCGCAGCCAACCAGAAACCGGTCACGGTGTTGTTTGCCCCTTGGAAGGCGGAATCCATCGCTACGGTGGCGCCACGGCCGATCACACGGCTGTCGTCGTTCAAGAGATAAACGGTAGCCGTCTTATTAGAAGCGTTACGTGCGTCTACCTCAACGGCAATGCGATAGTATTCACCGAATTCGATCGTACCGACCTTGCCGTTGTTCTGATCGTACATCGTACCGTCTGCTTTGATGGTCAGAATATTTTGTGTCTTCACATCGGCGTTGGAAAGGAAGAGATAGATCTCGCTGTCCTCGGTAGCACGCATTTCATCAACAATGACGCGCCATTCCAAGCGGTAGAGATCGTTTTTCTTGCCGCTTTCAAGCTCGAAGGGCATTTCCGCATTCTTGTTCTGGCCTGTCTTGATGCCCTGTACAAACTGACCTGCGGTCAAACGCGAACGGATCATACCGCGGCGCATCGTACCGTACCGCATATTATCTACCGTATAAGTCGAAGTTTCGGTAAGGTCGTAGTCATCGAAGGACTCGACCAACACGATCTCGGAGTCATCGGTGAACAACACGTTCTTCGGCACGGAATAGCGGGTCTCGCGCTGATACACATGGTCAAACGCGCCGATGCCTTCCAGATTCTGCAACTCACTCTGATAGAAGCCTGCCGTGATATACAGATTCTCCGGATCGTCGTCCACGATCTTCGGATTGTCGCCACGGGTGGAGCTGAAGCCGACGATGTTGAGTTCACCGTCACCGTTCAATTCGAACAGGTGGCTCACCGTATGGCTGAACTGCGCGTTGTACATATTCAAGCGACCGCTGTCCACACGCACACCCGACGTGGGCGACGGTGCCCATTCGGTAAAGTTGGTGACAGTAACTTCGCCCTCAAACGTATCGGTCAGCCAAATATCGTACAGCGGGATCTTGCTCTGGTCCACCGCGTAACGCTTGGTATTTCCGTCCGAACCGCACTGGTTGAAGGAGGTCAACTGCAGGTTGGTAAATTCCGCACGTTCTGCCGCTTCGATCTTCAGCGAGACGGTACCGTAGTCCACGCCGTGACCGAAGATACGCACGTCGGGAGCACCCGTTTCTTCGGCAATCAAGTGCGCACCGATATAGGAGCCGTAGTTAAAGCAGTTGTACACGAGCTGATCTTCCACGTGACCGAGCTGCAGGATGATGGAGTTGTTGTTAAACTGTGCCTGCATCGGCTGGTGGAAATACTCAGCCACACCGGATTCCGCCGGTTCGCCGCCGAAGCCCGACCAAATATCCGCCGCCGCCTGATAGATGGAGTTGTAGTTAAACTGGTAGTTACGAATGTAACCGTTTTCCGAACCGCCGCCCACAACGATACCGCGGTTGAAGAAGTGACCCGCCAAGTAGTCGATGTAGTGATTATCGCAACGGTTGGTCATAAAGTCGATACCGTTCCAACCGTTACGGATGGAGACATTCACCACGTAGATATCCGAACCCGTACCGCGAATGGTGTAGGGATAGGGCACGAAGTCAAATTCATAGTAATCCACCGTCACGTTAACGGGAGCAACCTCAACAGGTTCACGCCCCGCTGCTGCCGCCGCGAGATTTTCCGCTTCCTGTGCCTCATTCGTTGCTTCCTTGGATTTCACGGGATCGATGACCGTCTCGGTTTTACGGAAATTCTTGTTCTGCTCGGGGTAGTTCATAATGATACCGCGGATACCGCTGTTTTCTTCCATCGTGATGGTCGCAGTAGAGGTATATTCATTCTTGCCTTCTTCGATGGGAGTGCGGATATACAGCATCGTGTTGACTGCCTTCGGGACGGAGGCGTAGTCCGCCGAACCGCGCAATTCCACACCCGTGGGAATGGTGAAGGTACCGTCGATGCGATACTTACCGGGTTTCAGGAAGAGGATACCGCCGCCGTTTTGACCGAGTTCGGTCAAATAGGTCTGGATCTTTTCGGTCATGTCTTCCTGGTTTTTGTTATCCAGATCGGTGGGAATGATCACGTTACTGCTTGCAGGAGCCTTGATGTAGCCCTGTGCTTCTTCACGGGTCATCTTGGTATAGGGCTGCAGATCCACCTTTGCTTTATCGTAGCTCAAGGTGCAACGACCGGGGTTTGCGTACTCGATCTCATCACCGTAAGCGTCCACGTTACCGAGAAGGATCGCCGCCACCGTGCCGTAATCCAGCTCCACCTGCGGTGCCGACGTCTGGATCTTGTTGTTAATGAAGATGTTGTTGCCGCTCTTGGTATAGATACGACCGCCGCGCACGGTGGACGCCATCAAGCTCAGCTTCACACCCGAGCTTTCCTGATAGATCGCGTATTTTGACGCCTGAATGCTGGCGTTGTAATACTGAATAACACCGCTGACGGTACCCGTCGAATAGATACCGTATTCGCAGTTCTTCATGGTGATATCAAGGAGTGATTCGCACGAGCTCGACGCACCGTAGGAGAAGTGACCGTACTTACAATCGGTAAAGTTCAACCCCACGCACTGACCGTTCGGGTAGTTGTTGCCGTTGGTAGAGAGATCGAACAAAAGACCGATGTTGTAGCCCACGATATCGGAATAGGTCACGTACGACCAGTCGATACGGCGCAGGGTAATACCGATCGCGTAGTTGTACAGCTGATCCTCCAGCGCCTGCACATCAGCTGCGGAAGTCGGTGCACCGGGCAGACCCGAATACATCCAGTACTTTGCGGCAAAGTGCAACTCTTCCACACGCGCAATATCGACAACCATATCAAAGTCCAAACCGATATTGAGCGGTGTGCCGTACACATTCCACGCGTTCGGGCAGTTCGCGCCCAGATTATTCTGAATACCGAACCAAGAGTTGACCAGCGTCACGTTCTGCACGAAGGTGTACTGATACGTCGAGATCGTGGGCGGATACTGCGTAAAGGTCTCCACCGTCTGTTCAGGATACCAGAACGCCAGGTTCTTCACCTGCGTGTGCTGCATCATACGGATGAACGGCGTACCGTCCGCCGAGCCGGCACCGGCATACACTTCCAGCACCGTACCGCGCACTTCGGGATTTTCATCGGGATTCGCCCATTCGCCGAGGATCGACGTACCCGCGGGCACCAAAATGTTACCGCGGCAAGGCCAACGACCGGCAGGGATGAACAGAGAACCGCCGCCTGCCGCCTGCAAACCTTCCAACAAAGAGTTGATCACCGCCGTGTAGTCGGGATTCCCCTCGTTATCGGTCAGCTTAACGTCCGGATGGGAGGTGATATATTCCCGCAGATCGTAACCCGCAAAGGTTGCCACACTGTCGTCAAAGCCTTCCGAGATCTCCACCTGACGGAAAACGGGCGGATCGGCTTCGAACGTACCGTCACCGAGCGGACGGTCTTCGAGGGACGCGGGATCTTCCGCCGCCGGATGAGTCAGGTCGACCAAAGCCCAGTTGATGATCTTGATCGTACCGCTTTCTCCGGAGATACCGCCGCCTTGGAAGTACATACGGATATAGTTGAATTTCGACTTATCGAAGTTGTCCATGGTACTCGACGTTCCGGTGAACACCGAAAGCGGCACGACCACACGCCGCCAACCGTCTTTTTCAAATTTGACGACCGAACCGGGGTTCACGCGCCATTCCTGCTCGTCACATGTACCGCTCGAGGTGATCTCGAACTGACCGCTGAAACGGCCTTTATACATGTACTCCATAAACTTTTCGGAACCTGCAAGATAGGTATCGAACATGATACCCACTTCATCAAAGGCGTATTCGCCGGCTCCTGAGAGATCCATTGCATCAAAGCTCGCAGACGGCGATGTAAACAAAACGCCGCTACTGGTGAGATCGATGGTGGTAGAGACGTACGGAGACAGTTCCTTGATGATGAACGGTCTCTCCTCGTCTGCCGCAAACACGTCCCCTGTCGACAGCCCCATAAACGGAACCAGCAGACAGACGGAAAGCAGCAATGCCAACAGTCGTTTTTTCATATACACGTCCTCACTTCTTATAGGATAAAACAATTATACATTGTATCACCACCCGATGTCAACCGTTATGTAAAAACAACAGCAAGTTTTTTATACTTTTCGCAATTTTTTGCATAGTCTGACCGAACGCAACGAAAAACAGACCCCGACGTTCTCTGTCGGGGTCTGTAATGTTTGCGCTGAATTATGCCGCAGGAAATTGTGTGATCTTCTTCACGGCGTATTGCAGTATGAGGCGTGCATCGGTAGAATCCGTCTTACCGTTACCGTCTACGTCCGCTGCATCGAGCGCCGGCAGTGAAGCGATCTTCTTCACCGCGTACTGCAGCACCAAACGAGCGTCGGTGGAATCCACCTTGCCGCTGTTGTCCACGTCACCGATCATCACACTGTCGGGATCGATGTTGCGGCCGATGGAGCTCTGCTCACTGCGGCATACGTAGAAGTAGTCGAGCGACAGATCCGTTTCGGTGCCTGCCGTGCCTTCGTACGGGAAAGCAATCGAGGACAAATGGAAACCGGTCACGGTGTTCTCACCCTGGAAGATATCCGCCAAAGCCGTAGTATCGCCCTTTCCTATCACGCGGCTGCCGTCGCTTAAGAGATACACGGTCGCCGTCTTATTGCTTGCGTTGCGGGCATCCACTTCGATTGCGAAGCGATAATACTCACCGAACTTGATCGTGCCGATCTTGTTGCCGATTTGATCGTATACCGAACCGTCACGCTTGACGGTGAACAGGATCGACATATTGATCTTGGCGTTCGTGAGGTACATACAGATCTCGCTATCCTCGGAGTCGCGCATTTTATCCACGATGATGCGCCACTCGATACGGTAGAGATCGTTCTTCTTGCCGCTCTCCAAGGCAAACGGCACTTTTTCCGCATATTTGTCGTAACCGAGCATAATACTCTGCGAATACTCACTTTCCACCAAACGGGAGCGGATCGTACCGCGACGCACGGTGCCGTACTTCGTATCACTCACCGCAAAGGTGGGATCTTCAGAAAGATCGTAGCTGTCAAACGACTGGGCGAATACGATCTCGGAATCCTCCGTAAAGATCACGTTTTTCGGCACGGCGTTTTCCTGCTTGCGTGCATACAGATGCATTCCTTCAAAAGCGCCGAGTTTATCCGTATTCTGCATCTCGCTGTAGTAAAAACCGCCGATAATACGCAGGTTGGCAAGTTCGCCGATAGCAACCACGGGGTTGTATTTCATCTGAGTAGTCAGGGCGACGACGTTCGCAGAACCGTCACCGTTCAGTTCAAACAACGGCATCTCTTCACCGTCATTGATCTGCGCATTGTGAATGTTGACCGTGCCGCTGTCCACACGCACACTTGCATACGTTTTGTGTGCCCATTCTGCGAAATTATAAATAGAGAATTCGCCTTCAAAGGTATCCTTTACCCAAATGTCGTAAAGCGGGACCTTGCTCTCATCTACCGCCCAACGGTCGGTGTTGCGGTTATCGCCGTACAAATTGAAGGACGTCAACTGCAGATTGGTAAACTCCACGTGTTTCGCCGCTTCGATCTGCACCGACACCGTACCGCCGTCCACACCGTGACCGAAAATACGCACGTCAGCGGCACCGCTGTCCTCAGCGATCAGATGTACGCCGATGTAACAGCCGTAGTTAAAGCAATTGTAAACGAGTTGGTCCTCCACGTGACCGAGTTGCAGCGTGATCGCTTTGTTCTTGAACACCGCCACCATCGGCTGGTGGAAATCTGCCGTAGTGATCTCGGAGTTCGGAATACCGCCCCAGCCCGACCACGTACCCGCATTTACCATAATGGAGTTATAGTTGAACTGGTAGTTGCGAATATAACCGCCCACAGCGCCGTTACCGACCACCATGCCGCGATTGTAGAAATGACCCGCCAAATAATCAATGTAGTGGTTGTCGCAACGGTAGGTCATAAAGTCCACACCGTTCCAACCGTTACGCACGGTCACATTCACGAGATACACGTCGGCACCCGTACCGCGTATGGTGTAAGGATACGGAAGAAAATCAAACTCGTAGTACTGTACGTAAGTATCCACACCGGTCTCTGCCGATACGATCGGATCGAGTACTTTTTCGCCCTCGTGATAGGTCTGGTTCTGTTCGGGATAATTGAAGATCACACCGCGAAGACCGCTGTTTTCTGAAAGTGTCACCGTAGCAGCGGAAGTATACTCGTCTTTTCCCGCTTCAATAGGAGTGTACACCTGCAGGATGGTGTTGACGGCTTTCGGTACGGTCGCGTAGTCGGCTGCACCGCGCAGCTCCACACCCGTCGGCACCGTAAGCGTGCCGTCAACGCGGTATTTACCGGGTTGCAGGAACAGCGTACCGCCACCGTTTTGACCGAGTTCGGTCAGATAGTTTTGGATCTTTTCGGTCATATCGGTCGCGCCGCTCGTATCCAGATCGGTGGGAATGCGATAATATGTGCTTGCCGGGCCGACCACA
Organism: uncultured Eubacteriales bacterium; assembly: GCA_964515215.1. GTDB lineage: Bacteria > Bacillota > Clostridia > Oscillospirales > Acutalibacteraceae > SIG588. The sequence goes on along the minus strand of CAZESL010000010.1, from coordinate 25,594 downwards.
CGTGCCGCCGCTTCTTCGCGAGTCAACGCATTGTAATCATCGATCGCGACCGGGGTCTCTTTATAAGTGTAGGTGCAGCGTCCGTAGTTCTCACACACGATAGGATCGCCGTACACGTCGGTGTTGCCGATCACGACACCGGCAACGGTACCGTAATCCAACTCAATATGGGGAGCCGCATTTTGGAATTCGTTGTTAATGAAAACATTACTACCGTTCTTGGTGTACACACGGCCGTTGCGAACAGTCGAAGCGATCATGTTAAACTGTTGCATACTGCTATCCTGATACACCGCATATTTGGTAGCCTCGATGTCTGCATCGAAATAGCGGATCGTACCGTCGTACACCATGCCCTCGCTTGTATTCGTGATGTACACGCCGTACTCGCAGTTTTCCATCGTGATATCAAGCAATGATTCGGTCGTGTTGGCAACGCCGTAGGCAAAGTGACCGTACTTGCAGTCGGTAAAAGTCAAACCGACACACTGACCGTTCGGCCAGTTTCCGTCGACAGACTGTGCAAACATCAATGCCGTGTTGTACCCTTCAATATCGGAATACGTCACGTACGACCAGTCGATACGGCGCAACGTGATCGCAATTGCGTAATTGTACAATTGCTCTTCCAGTGCCTTGATGTCGGCAGCACTTGTCGGTGCCCCTTCCAATTCGGATTCGATCCAGTAGTCGGGCGAGAAATGGATCTCTTCGATACGGGCGATATCGATGACCATATCAAAATCCAAACCGATGTTCAGCGGCGTGCCATAAATGTTCCACGCGTTCGGACAGTTGGCAGTCGTCAGTGAACGAATACCGAAGTACGAATTGTACAGTGTGATATTCTTTGCAAACGTATACTGGTTCAGATCGATGGTGGGCGGATACGCCGCAAACTCCTTCACCGTCTGTTCGGGATACCAAAAGCTCAAATTCTGCACCATCGTGTGGGCGCCCATGGAAATAAACGCACCGTTCACATCGCCTTTGCCGCAGTACACTTTAATGATCGTGCCGCGTGCTTCGGGGTTTTCGTCGGGACTGATCCATTCACCGATGATGGACGTACCGTCCGGCACGTAGATATCGCGACGGAAGGCGTATTCGCCCGCAGGGATAAACAGCGCACCGCCGCCGACGGAAGCCAAACCGGACAGCAATGAATTGACTACGGGAGCGTAGTCCTCCTCCCCTTTCGCATTCAAAACCGAAATTTCGGGATGCTCTTCGAGATATTCGTTCAGGTTATAGCCTGCAAACACTGTCTCTCCCTTGTTATAGCCGGGAGTGACGTCCATCTTTTTGAAAACGGGCGGCGCGGGAACGAACGAGCCGTCGCCAATGGGGAAATCATCCTCCGAAGGTGCTTCAGCCGCCGTATCCACAAGCGTAAAGTTATACAACTTCACAACACCCGTACCGCCGGCAAACGCGGGCGCACACGTATCTTCCAGATACACACGGAAGTAGTTGAATTTCGTCGGATCCAACTCGCCGTTACCGTTACGGTCGGTAAACAGCGAAAGCGGAATAATGACACGCTTCCACGCGCCGCGTTCAAATGCAAACGCTTTACCGGGATTGATACCGTTCTCCTCAAAATCACAGCCACCGCTGCTGGTAAGTTCCATTTGCCCCTGCAACGCTTTGGCGCTCATGAAGCTCCAGAAGAGATCATCACCCTCGGCATACGTATCCACCTGAATGGCCAGGCGGCTCGGATCGGTCGTATACCCGTACTCTGTCAGGTCGATGGCTTCAAACATCTCACCTTTCGTCGCAATCGCGCCACCGGTAGAACCGAGTACGATATTTTCGGCAAAACGCACGCTAAAAGTATGGATAATGTAGGTATTTGCCTCTTCGGCGGCGGTGACGACCGCCCCTGCCGACATACCGCAGCACGATACCAGCAGGCATACGCACAGTATCCAGGAGATCAGTCTCTTTTTCATTCACATTCGTCCCTTCTGTACAATCAATTCCATTGTCATTATACAAGTCCGTGACCTCTGCTGTCAACATCGAAGAAAAACTTTGACAACAAATTTCATAATTATAACAATTTTTTACATAATGAAATCCTCCGTCGGCAAGGATCCTTGCCGACGGAGGATTGTCAGTTCAGAATAAACGCATTTAGAAGGAGGTGATCTTCTTCACGGAGTACTGCAGGATCAGGCGGGCATCGGTGGAATCCACCTTGCCGTCGCTGTTCACGTCCGCTGCATCGAGTGCCGCAAGCGAAGTGATCTTCTTCACCGCGTACTGCAACACCAAACGCGCGTCGGTCGAATCGACCTTGCCGTTGTTGTCCACGTCACCGATCATCACGCTGTTCGGGTCGATATTGCGGCCGATGGAGCTCTGCTCACTGCGGCATACGTAGAAGTAGTCGAGCGACAGATCCGTTTCGGTGCCTGACGTACCTTCGTACGGGAAAGCGATCGACGACAGTTGGAAACCGGTCACGGTGTTTTCGCCCTGGAAGATATCCGCCAAAGCCGTAGTATCGCCCTTTCCTATCACGCGGCTATCGTCGTTCAGGAGATAAACCGTCGCCGTCTTGCTGTTCGCGTTACGGGCATCTACCTCAATGGCAAAGCGATAATACTCACCGAGCTTGATCGTGCCGATCTTCTTGTTGGTCTGATCGTACACCGAACCGTCACGTTTGATGGTGAACAGGATCGACATATTGACCTTAGCGTTCGTGAGATACATACAGATCTCGCTATCCTCGGAGTCACGCATTTTATCCACGACGATACGCCACTCGAGACGGTAGAGATCGTTCTTCTTGCCGCTTTCCAGTGCAAAGGGCGTTTCCTCCGCATACTTGTCGTAACCGAGCATAATGCTCTGCGAATAATCCTTTTCCAGCAAGCGCGTACGGATCGCACCGCGACGCATCGTGCCGTATCTCGTGTCGCTTACGGCGAAGGTGGGATCCTCGGTAAGATCATAGGTGTCAAGAGACTCGACAAACAAGATCTCGGAATCCTCGGTGAAGATAACGTTCTTCGGCACGGAGTAACGGTACGCGATCTGGTACAGATGCTCGTAGGTACCGAGGGTGCCGTTCAACGTCGGCTCGCTGTAATAGAAGCCGGCGGTGATGTGCAGATTCTTGTGATTGGTATCCACCAGCACGGGGTTGTCCTCACGGTCACAGCAGAAACCGATGATGTTCAACACGCCGTCGCCGTTCAGTTCAAACAGGTGCGACTTGGTGTGGCTGAACTGTGCGTTATACATATTCAACGTACCGCTGTCCACACGCACACCCGCCGTCGGCGTAGGCGCCCATTCCACGAAGTTGGTAATGGTGATCTCACCCTCGAAGGTATCCTTCAGCCAGATGTCGTAGATCGGCTTTTTGGCCTGGTCAACTGCCCAGCGACCGGTATTGCCGTTATCACCGCACTGGTTGAACGCGGTCAACTGCATATTGGTGAATTCCACGTCTTCCGCCGCTTCGATCTGCAAGGAAACGTTACCGTAGTCCACGCCGTGACCGAAGATGCGGGCATTCGCCGCACGGCCGCCTTCGTCGATCAGGTGTACACCGATCATAGAAGAATAGTTGAAGCAGTTGTACACAAGCTGATCTTCCACGTAGCCGAGCTGCAGAATGATGGAGTTGTTCTGGAACTGTGCCTGCATCGGCTGATGGAACGCGGAAACGAGCTCACGGGTGGAAGGTTCGCCGCCGAAACCGTTCCAGATCTCAGACAAAGCCTGCTGGATGGAGTTGTAGTTAAACTGGAAGTTGCGGATGTAACCGCCGGTCGAACCATTACCGACCACGAGGCCGCGGTTGAAGAAGTGACCGGAGAGATAATCTACGTAGTGGTTGTCGCAACGGTTGGTCATAAAGTCGATACCGTTCCAACCGTTACGCACCGACACGTTCACAACGTACACGTCGGCACCTGCACCGCGGATGGTGTAGGGATACGGGATAAAATCGAACTCGTAGTACTGCACAAACGTATCAACACCGTTTTCCGCCGTTGCCACGGGATCGAGCACCTTTTCGGTCGGGCGGTAGGTGCTGTGCTGTTCGGGATAGTTGAAGATGATACCGCGAATACCGCTGTTTTCTGCCAGCGTCACGGTAGCGGTCGAGGTGTATTCGTTCTTACCGGCCTCTACGGGCGTGTACACGAAGAACATCGTGTTGACCGCTTTCGGGATCGAGGCAAAGTCTGCCGCACCGCGCAATTCCACACCCGTCGGCACAGCGAGCGTACCGTTGATGCGATATCTACCGGGCACCAGGAACAGCGTACCGCCGCCGAGGTTGCCGAGTTCGGTCAAATACTGCTGGATCTTCACAGTCGCATCCGTCTCACCCGTCGTATCGATATCGGTCGGGATGCGGTAGTTTTCACTCGTGGGAGCGGGGACTTTACCGTACGCCTCTTCGCGGGTCATTTCGGTATACGGTTCCAGTTTTACCGGCGTTTCCACATAACTGTAAGTACAACCGCCGGGGTTGCTGCAAACGATCGCATCGCCCCAACCGTCGGTGTTACCGATCACGATACCGGCGATGGTGCCGTAATCCAGTTCGATGTGCGGCTTTGCCGTCTGGAATTTATTGTTGATAAAGGTGTTGTTACCGTTCTTGGTATACACGCGACCGCCGCGCACGGTGGACGCCATCAAGGTCAATTTGGTATACGCCGAATCCTGATACACCGCGTACTTGGTCGCTTGAATGTCCGCGTTGTAGTAACGCAGAGCACCGTCGTGCTCACCGGTGATGTACACACCGTACTCGCAGTTCTTCATGGTGATGTCCAGCATCGACTCGGTCGAGCCGGCCGTACCGTAGGAGAAGTGACCGTACTTACAGTTGATGAAATTCAAACCGACGCACTGACCGTTCGGCAGGTTGCCCTCAATGGATTCATCAAACAACAGACCGATGTTGTAACCGATAATGTCAGAGTACGTCACATACGACCAGTCGATACGGCGCAACGTGATACCGATCGCGTAATCGTACAACTGGTTTTCCAGCGCTTCGATCTCTGCATCCGTCGAAGGCGCTCCCGCCAGACCGGAGTTGATCCAGTAATCCGCCGAGAAGTGGATCTCCTGAATACGGGCAATATCCACGACCATATCAAAGTCGATACCGATGTTGAGCGGTGTACCGTAGATATTCCACGCATTCGGGCAGTTGGCACCGCGCTGCTGCTGGATCGCAAAGAACGAATTAACAAAGGTCACGTTCTCCACGAAGGTGTACTGGTACATATCGATCGTGGGGGGATACTGGATCTTCGCATCCGCTGTCTGCTCGGGATACCAGAATGCAATGTTATTGACCTTCGAGTGGTGATCCATGCTGATAAACGGTGAACCGTTCGTCGTATTAGCACCGCAATAGACTGCCAAAATGGTACCGCGGATATCGGGGTTTTCGTCAGGGTTTGCCCACTCACCAACAATAGTGGTACCGACAGGCAGGTTGATCTCACTGCGGCAGGGATAGATACCTGCCGGAATAAACAGGGCACCGCCGCCGTTCTCGCCGAGACTTTCCAAAAGCGAGTTGATCACCGGCGCATAGTCCTTGTCATCGCCCTGGCCGACATCGATCTCGGGGTGCGCATCCAAATACTCTTTCATGTTGAAGCCCGCGAAGACATCCACGCGGTTGTCATAGCCTTCGGCGATCTCCATCTTCTTGTAAGTGGGAGCTTCGGCACGGAAGGTGCCGTCACCAAGCGGACGTTCTGCCTCGGTCGGACGATCTTCCACAGGAACCGAGAAGTCCACAATACACCAGTTTACGAGTTTGACCGTACCTGTAGCACCGGCATAGGCAGGACCGCCGCCTTCCAAATAGATACGAATGAAGTTAAAGTTCGTTCTGTCAAAGTCGCCGATCGACTTGCTGAAAGACGACAGCGGAACCGTCACACGGCGCCACTCACCGGCAGCAAACTTCAAAACGTTGCCCGGCTTCGCACCGAGTTCTTCCTCGTCGCACATACCACTGCTGGTTGCTTCCAGCTGACCGGAAAGAGCACCGCTCGTCATGAATTCGACAAACGAGTCGGTACCCTGGATGTACGTATCAAACTGAATGGCTACGCTGTTAAAGTCGTAGGCTCCTTCCGCGCCCGATACGTCAATGGGATCAAAATCAAATTCGGGAGAGGTCAAAAGCAAGCCACCCTGCTCGAGATTCAGCACCGCTGAAACACGGCCCTTCAACTCGCGGATGACGAATTCCTTTTTCGCCTCTTCCTCCTCGGCAAGCACCTGACCGCCCGCCGCTGTCACAAACGGTACCAGCAGACAAACGCACAGGATGATCGCCAAAATACGCTTTTTCATACACTACTTCCTTTCCGTTACAAAGATGATTACATTATATAGTAAATACCGTTCGCCTGTCAACAGAAAAAACGAAAATTTCTTTCCGTAGACGAGATAAAATATACATTATACTCAAAGAGTATCCACCGCCAAAAAAAGAGGTTATCCATTAATCGGATAACCTCGGAACATCAGTGTCCTTTACAGCCGCGGAAGAAAAAATCGGGGATGCTTACCGTCATGCCTTCGTCACAAGGAGTGAATTCCAAGTGGCGGAGCAACGGAAACAGTGCCTCATTCGCACAAACTGCTTGTTCGATCTCACGTACGCGCCCTGCGTTCAGCACGGCACGCACCATCCCTTCCGCCAATAAGGCATCGGGTGCTTCCACCGACAAAATATGCACGCGATCATCGAACTGTGCCAGTGCCTTGCCGCAGGCTTCGTCACCGTCCCACAGGATATATTCGCCGTCCCGCTCAGCGTTTGGTAGAATACGGATCATTCGGCACACTCCCCCGTTTGATATACTCTGCCGCCACCTTTTGCGGCACGCCCGTCGCCTGCACCAATGTTTTTACTTCTTTCGGTGTGAGATAACGCCATTTTCCAACGGGCAACATACCGAGTTTTACCGTACCGACAGCGGTACGCCGCAGACGAATGACTTCCAGTTGTAACGCTTCGCACATACGGCGTATCTGGCGGTTGCGCCCCTCGTACAGCACGATCTCCAAAACGGTACGCTGGGGTTCTTCCGATACTACCGAAATATCGGCAGGCAAGGTGCGGCGCCCATCCAACACAATGCCGTCGCGAAACGACTGCAACGCCGCGTCGTCCGCCTTGCCGCGCACCGTCACACGATAGCGTTTGGGCACGTGGGTAGAAGGGTGCATAATGGCATTGGCAAAATCACCGTCGTTCGTCAGCAACAGCATCCCCTCGGAATCGCGATCCAACCGTCCTACGGGATACACGCGCACCCCGGCGTTCGCTACCAGTTCCGCCACACATTTGCGCCCCAATTCGTCGCTCATCGTGGTGACGTATCCACGCGGCTTATTCAACATGATGTAGGTCGCCGTCTCTGCCGCCGCCAACCGCTTACCGCCGACGAGGATCACGTCCCGCCGCGGATCGGCTTTGTCGCCGAGCGTCGCTACGTGACCGTTCACTTTTACTTTGCCTCGTGCGATCAATTCTTCCGCTTTGCGGCGTGATGCCACACCGCGTTCCGCTATAATTTTCTGTAACCGTTCCTCAGCCATAACTACTCCTCAATATTCAACAAATAAATAATCCTTCCCAAAGCAGGTAAAAGCACTGCCAAAAACGCACGCCGTGGCTCTTCGGCGGTAACGCCGCAACAGCATCCGCCGTTTGTATGGGACAGATGCACACGCACTCACCGTGCAAGCGGTATTCGATCTTCCCTACCGCCGTTTCTGCATCGATCGGCGCAAATGCGAACCGCGGCAGATGTACCACGGCAGTAAGTTCCCCTGCTTGTTCGGACAAAACCGTCATCGGTATCGGCTCTTCATACTGTAAAGCCACTTCACTTGTCACCCCGCCGACGAGCGGTAACGGCGGCAGATCCACCGTCGGAAACGTCAGCGAACACCACGTGGAAAATCCGTAGTCAAACAAACGGATGTGATCATCCCAATCGTCGGGCGCATTCAGCGTCACCGCAACCAACGTAAGTCCGTCACGCGATGCCGCTGACACCAAACAGCGCCCCGCCTTTTTCGTAAACCCTGTTTTCAATCCGACGGCATCGGGATACAGTGAAAGCAAGCGGTTGTGGTTGGTCACCGTTATCTTTCGTCCGCTTATGGTTATGGGGGCACTTTTTTGCTTGCATATATTCGCCAAAACGGGATCTTGCAACACAGCCGCACCGAGCAAGGCCATATCCCGTGCAGTGGACAGATGTTCTTTCGCATCCAGTCCCGACGGGGTAACGAATGTGGTGTGCACCATACCAAGATCGGCTGCCTTAGCATTCATCATCACGGCAAAATCCGCCGGTGTGGGTGCCATTGTCAGTGCCACGGCATTTGCGGCATCGTTACCCGAACTGAGCAGCATACCGCATACCGCATCCCACAGCGTCAGCGTATCCCCTGCACGGAGCCCCAAAGACGTGCCTTCCACCGCCACCATCGGAGCCGTCACTTCCACCGTCTGCGACCAATCGCCGTTTTCGGCGGCGATCAACGCGGTCATCAATTTGGTCGTGCTCGCCATCGCGCGCGGTGTATCGGCATCTTTAGCAAACAGCACCTCACCCGTTACCGCATCCATCAGTACTGCCGAGGACGCCGAAACTGTAATGTTATCTGCCTTTACAGTAAAAAACGAAGAAAACAATGTGAACCAAAGGACACACAACGTTGCACACAGCCGTTTCATACCTCCACCCCTTCTCCACATCGTATGAGAGAAGCAGAGGATTCATTCCCGTGTGTTTACTTCGACGCTTTTTCTTCGCGGCGGCGGGTGATTTCCGACGAGATCTGATGATAGACGTCGGGAATCTTACTCACCAGAGAATCCACCGCATTGGGTTGCGTCACCAACGGCAACACGTTCACACGGCCTTCCTGTATCGAAATAAACGCGATCGGAGTGACGGTAATGCCCGCACCCGAACCACCGCCGAACAGTTCCTTGTTGCTTTTGGTGGGCAGATCGGACCCGCCTCCTGCAAAGCCATAGGTCACTTTGGAGACGGGGATCAGCGTAACACCTTCTACCGTAACGGGGGTACCGATAACGGTATCAACGTCCACCATTTCCTTTACTTTATCCATGGTTACACCGAGCAACTCACTGACCTTCTTTTCCATTTCGACCATCCTCACTTTGTGTATTTGATAAACGCGATAACACACCCATACCCGATATCGCCGCACACAGTGCCACCCACAACAGTCGAAGCGGGCACGCGCGCACGCGTATATCTGCCGTAACGATATCCTTTTCCGCCAAAAAATCGGGTCGCATCACCAGTTCCAGCCGCCGAATCCGCAACAGCGACAACAACACACTGCGGGCGGAATGGATCGGCCCCGAAAACTTGCCGTAGCGAATGGCAATATCCGCCGCCTCACTACCGCCGAGACGAACACCGACAAAACAGTGTCCGAAATGCAGTGTCCGAAACAGACGGCGACCGATACCTTCTACGAAACGTATTCCCTCTTGCAACAGAGATAACACATCTGCGGCACCGCCTTCTTTGAGTTGCGTTGTCACGCGTTTGACCGTTCCGCCCTTCTCTTTCTTCTTTTGCTTCGTGCGCTTTACCGTTTTTGTTTGGGTATCTTCATTTTGCACCGTAGAATACACGTAAACGGGTATCCCTGCGTAGCGAACGGTAAGATGCCCTTCGCCTTGAAAGCGAAACCGTGCCGTGAGCGGAAGCAACAAAAGCAGAAGGATACCAAGCAGAACATACAACGCGATCACGATAACGCCTCGTTTTCTTCGTTTTCGCGGATCATATCGTCCAACGTCGGCTCTTCCACCTCGACCTGTTCCCCGCCTTCCTTTTGCGGAAGCGGCGGCAGTTCATCGAGTTTGGAAACGCCGAAACAACGCAGAAAATGCACCGTCGTACCGTAGAGCAACGGGCGGCCGGGCAGTTCCAGACGGCCCTTTTCTTCTACCAGACCTTTTAGTTGTAACCCTTGTAAAACCGCACTGCAATCCACACCGCGCACCTGTTCGATCACCGCTTTGGTCACGGGCTGATTGTATGCTACAATTGCCAGCACTTCCATAGCCGCTTGTGAAAGCGGGGTGTTACGGCGTATCTCCATGGCGCGGCGAATGTACGGTGCAAAATCCCGTTTGGTGCACATCTGATAGCAATCGTCCAAGCGCACGATCATCAGGCCTCCTGCACGGGTACGGTAATCCTGCGCCAGATCTTCTGCTAAGCGTTCCGCGTCTTCCGTATCCACTTCCAACGCCGCCGCCAAGCGTTCCAGCGACACCGGCTCACCACTGGCAAACAACACCGCCTCCAGTGCCGCTTGATACTGTTTTATCTCCATCTCTTATCCCTCGGTTATCATAGATTCTTCGCCCGTTACCGTCAGCGGAATATCGTCGCCTTCGGTCACCGCGCCGACGCGTACCGTTTGCGCGTCCCCTTCGCCATCCACACGGATGCGGTTGGCTTTGATCAATTCCAACACCGCCAAAAAAGTGGCAACGAGATCCGAACGGCTCTTCGCGCCGTCGTACAACGAACGGTAGGATACCGTTGCCCGCTCGCGTAAGCGGCGTAACACGAACACGATCTTAGACGAGACCGACACGATCTTGCGGGAGATCACGCCGCTGAACGCCTGCACGGGAGGCGGCTGACGTCGTTTGCCGCGCCCTGCCGCCGCAAAATACGCTTCACGTATCTCATCGGGCAAGTGAGCGCGACGGTAAATGGGATCGGGTTCGGGTTCATCGGGTTCACGCACGAACAGATCGCCGCCGACTGCCTGCATGGCAAGACGGCGTGCCGCCTCCTGACACAACTGATATTCGATCAATTCGCCCGTGAGTTCCGCACGTAATTGCTCGGCTTCTTCGTGTTTCGGCAACAGCATATATGATTTCATCTGCACAAGACGTGCCGCCATCTCCAAAAACTCAGAGGCGACCTCCATATCCGCTTCCTGCATCTCGCGGATAGCATCCATGTACTGGTCAAGCACCTGTGCGATCGGAATGTCGTAGATATTCAGTTTGTTCTTTTGCAACAAGTGCAACAACAGGTCGAGCGGACCTTCAAAGTCACCAACCTTATAGGAAATATCCATCTGTGATACCTCTTAAAACAAATTGGGTAAACGAAACAGCATACACGCCGCATTACCGACTAAACGGATCAAAAAGCCGAGCGGCACGTCCAACGCACCGGTCACGATCAAAAGCAGCAGTGCCGCACGAACATACTGATGATATTGATCCATCCAGTAGGTCCATTTTTCGGGTAACAGCGCCCCGAAGATACGCGACCCGTCCAGCGGCGGGATCGGCAACAGATTAAACATTGCCAGGGACAAGTTGACCTGTGCAAACACACCGATCAACACGGTATATGCATACAAAACGACGTCATCGGTGTAGTAGATCATCCCTCCGACGACCTGCAGACTGCCGCCGCTGACGAACAGTACCACGCGAAACAACGCGATGCTGATGACCGCCATTGCAATATTCGACAGCGGTCCCGCCAGTGCCGTAAGCGCCATATCCCGTCGACGGTTCTGAAAATTGTACGGATTCACCGGAACAGGTTTGGCGTAACCGATCCCGAAAAGTAGGATCATGAGCGACCCGATGGGGTCAAAATGCGCCAACGGATTGAGCGTCAAGCGCCCGTGCCATTTCGGAGTAGCATCCCCGAGTTTCACCGCCGCCCATGCGTGCGCCGCTTCGTGCACCGGCATCATGATGCCGAGCAGTATAATATAACCGAACAGCAGGAACAACAACTCGCCGAACGAGTCGATTGCGCCGCCTAAGACAGACCACAGCATGACCGTCGCTCCTTTTTGCATACTCTTATATAGTATAAAGGATTTTACCGCAAATTACAAGATTCAAACGGGAATATTTGCACGGAATTTGCATTTTTTTTACAACTTTCTAAAAAAGATGAAAAAAAGATGAAAAAAGGCTTGCAATTCTGCGCGAAATCTGTTATCATACTTCTGTTGCAAACTACCTGCTGGTTCAAAAGGAGGTGCAGAAGTAATGGCTAAGTGTGATTTCTGCGGAAAAGCGATCGTGTTCGGTAATAACGTCTCTCACTCGCACAGACGTTCCAACCGTACCTGGAAACCCAACGTGAAACGTGTCAAGGCTATCGTTGCCGGCTCCCCGAAGCGTGTGAATGCCTGCACGCGTTGCTTGCGGTCCGGTAAGGTTACCCGCGCGGTGTAATCGGGTCTCCCGCATACAAAGTGTAAGCCGTCCTCTTTGGGGACGGCTTTTGTATATCATCGAAAGAGGTGAACGTATTGGCACAAACCACCGCACGCATGACCGAAGGACCAATTGCCAAAACCGTCATCCGTTTTGCGATCCCGCTGTTTTTCGGAAGCCTGTTCCAACAACTGTACAACACCGTCGACGCATTGATCGTGGGCAATCTGCTCGGTGACACCGCACTGGCGGCGGTCAGTTCTACCGGCATCTTGATCTTCTTATTAGTCGGTGTGTTTCACGGCATTTCTATGGGAGCCGGCGTGGTGATCTCCCGCTATTTCGGTGCCAAAGACAACGAGCGTCTGTACAAAGCCATTCACACCAACATGGCGTTCAGTCTGGTGATCGGCTTGTTGCTGACCGTGATCGGTGTTACCTTGACGCCGTGGCTGTTACAGATCACCAAAACGCCCGACGAAGTGATGCCGCAAGCCATCGCGTACTTACGCACCTATTTTTACGGCAGTTTGGCGATGGTGATGTACAACGCCTGCACGGGCACGATGCAGGCGCTCGGTGACAGCCGTCATCCGCTCTACTATCTGATCGTCTCGTCTGTTACCAACGTGGTGTTGGACGTGCTGTTTATCACCGTATTCAAGATGGACGTGGACGGTGCGGCACTGGCAACCGTGATCTCACAGTTCATCAGTGTGATACTTTGCGCCTTCCGCCTCCTTCGCACCAATGAAGCGTATCACGTGTCACCGCGTGACATACGGTTTGACCGTGCACTTTTGGGTGAGATCGTGCGGTACGGTCTGCCGTCGGGTCTGCAGAACTCTGCAAACGCACTTGCCAACGTGTGCGTGCAGTTTCACATCAACACGTTCGGTGCCATGGCGATGTCGGGGTGCGGTGCGTATTCCAAAATCGAAGGTTTCGCCTTCTTGCCCATCACTTGTTTTACCGCCGCCATCACCACCTTTGTCGGACAAAATCTCGGTGCGGGTGAATATGAACGTACGAAGAAAGGGGCACGCTTCGGCATTCTCTGCTCACTGGCACTGTCGGAGATCATCGGTGTGCTCATCTTCATTATTGCCCCGCTTTTAGTCGGCGCATTCACCGACACCCCCGAAGCATTGCAATTCGGCGTAGATAAAGCACGTATATGTGCCTTGTTCTTCTGCTTGCTCGCTGCCTCACACAGTCTTTCAGCGGTACTCCGCGGTGCGGGACTTTCTACCGTACCGATGGCGACGATCCTCGCTTTTTGGTGTGTGGTACGCGTGCTGTTTCTTACGGTTGCGACCCGATTCACCGATTCCATTTTACCGGTCAACTGGGTCTTCCCTCTCACATGGGCGCTCAGTACGACCGTGCTCGCCATCTACTTTTTTAAAGCCGATTGGTTACATCGTCACGCCATTGAGCGGTAGGGTGAGCAGTCAAACCCTAACGAAAAATTACAGCAAAAAGCGGTGCAGTCGTTTGACTGCACCGCTTTTATTTGGCATGGATTATTCAGCGAAACCCGATTCCACCAGAGCCACCAATGCGTTGACCGCATTCTGCTCGTCGGCACCGTCCGCAATGATACGGATGGGGGTACCACCGATGATGCCGAGCGACAAAACGCCCAGCAAGCTCTTAGCATTCACACGACGCTCTTCCTTTTCCACCCAGATCGACGATTTAAACTCGTTCGCTTTCTGGATAAAGAAAGTCGCGGGACGCGCGTGAAGACCGACCTGATTTTGGACCACAACATCTTTCACAAACATGAAAAAAGTCTCCTCCCGTTTCAAGACGGGCTTCCCCGCCTATGAGCATTGTTTCAAAGTGTGTATATGTTCTTGGTATATTATATCACAAATCATCGCTTCGTCAATCGCGTTTGTGGATTTTCGCCGTGAAAAACCGCAATTTTGGTTTTTTGCACTATTATAACCAAAATTTTTCGGGTCGATTTGTTGAAAATACCCCTAATTATTTTGTCACACTTCGCTGTTTTCCGATGATTCCTGTTGCCACAACGCAATCAATGCACGTTCTTTTTCGCTCAATTCCGCCGTTTCCAACATATCGGGACGGTGCAAAAAGGTGCGACGCACCGCCTGTTCGCGCCGCCATTTACGAATGTTTTCGTGATGACCGCTGAGCAGGATCTCAGGGACGGCACGTCCTTCCCATTCGGCGGGGCGGGTGTATTGCGGATATTCCAACAAGCCGGAATAATGACTTTCCTCCGTGAAGCATTCATCATCCGACAGTACGCCGGGTGTCAGCCGCGCTACGCAGTCCGCCAGCACCAATCCCGGCAGCTCACCGCCCGTCAGCACGTAATCCCCGATAGAGATCTGCTCGTCCACCAGTGCATCCAATACGCGTTCGTCCACCCCTTCGTAATGCCCGCACAAGATACAGAGATTCGGCAACTGTGCAAGTTCCTTCGCGCGCTGTTGCGTCAACACCGCACCTTGCGGCGACATATACACGAGATGCGGGCGTGTGCCCGTCTGTTCACAGACCGCGCGAAAACAATCCGCGATCGGCTGCGGGAACAGCACCATCCCCATACCGCCGCCGTACGGATAATCGTCCACCTGTTTTTGCTTATTCAAGGTGTAATCGCGGATCTGGTGACAGTGTACTTCCAATGCCCCTTTAGCACGTGCGCGACCGATGATGCTTTCACGCATTACCGCTTCGCACATATCGGGAAACAAGGTCAAAAAATCGATTCTCATAGGTCAAACAGCCCTTCCATCGGACGGATCTTCACAACGCCGCCGTCCACGTCCACCGTATCGATCACAGGCGGGATCACGGGGATCAACACCTCGCGTCCTTGATGATCCATGTGGTATACGTCATTGGCACCCGTTGCACTCACGTCGGTCAACACACCGTATTCCTCACCCGTATCGGCATCTACAACACGCAGGCCGATGAGATCACAGATAAAATACTGTCCCTTGTCCAACTTCACGTCGCGACGGTCCAGATACAGCACGTGACCGCGCCGTGCGGCGGCATCCTGCACCGTGTCAATACCATCCGCCTTTATCAACACCAACGTTTTATGCGGGCGGGATTTCACCCGTACGGGCTGACGACCGTCGGCATCCCAATACAGTGTACGGAGTTTTGCAAGCATTTCGGGACTGTCGCACCACGGTTGCACGCGCATTTCGCCCCGCACACCGTGAGTGCTCACCACTTCGCCTGCTTCCAGATACCGTTTTCTCACCGCAGACACTCTCCTTTTCGTAAAAAAAGCGGGCGTACAGCCCGCTTTTTTGCGTCTTAGTCGATTTCCACCGAAACTTTGACATCCTGACGGGTAGCGGCGGCACGCATCACGGTACGCATTGCTTTCGCAATACGCCCCTGCTTGCCGATCACGCGGCCCATATCGTCTTCCGCAACGTGCAGATGCAACACAATGGTGCCATCTTCCGCCGCGTCTTCCTGTTCCACCGTCACAGCGCTCGGATCATCCACCAAGCCCTTGGCGATCGTCAACAACAAGTCTTTCATACGTGAGACCGTCCTTTTCGATTATCGGGGAATCAGATGCCCGCCTGCTTCAGCAGATCACGGACGGTATCGGTCGGCTGAGCGCCGTTGGCGATCCACTTCTGAGCCTTCTCAACATCCACTTTGACGACCTTCGGCTCTTCCATCGGGTTGTAGTAGCCGATCTCTTCGATGAAACGGCCATCGCGGGGATAACGGGAATCTGCCACCACGATACGATAGAACGGAGCCTTCTTCGCGCCCATGCGGCGCAATCTGATTTTCACTGCCATGATAGGGTACCTCCAAAAAAATAAATTAAAAATTATTATTTATTCCATCCGCTTATGCGGAAATGAATACACGTTACATACCGGGGAATTGCGGCATACCGCGGAAACCGCGTTTGCCCTTCCCCATCTTCTTCATTTGCTTCATCATCTGACGCATTTGGTCGTATTGCTTAATGAGGCGGTTGACGTCTTCCACCTTCATCCCGCATCCCGCCGCAATGCGACGACGGCGTGAAGCGTTTAATATGTCGGGTTTGGCACGTTCCGCAGGAGTCATAGAAAGGATGATGGCCTCCACACGGTCAAACTGCCGCTCATCGATCTCCACGTCGCGCAACTGTTTGCCTGCACCGGGGATCATACCGAGCAACCCTTTGATATCCCCCATTTTCTTGATCTGGCGGAATTGGTCAAGCATGTCGTTCAGGTCGAAACGGTCTTGCTCGAGTTTACGGGCGAGTTCCTCCGCCTGCTTTTCGTCGATCTGCTGTTCCGCTTTTTCGATCAGCGAGAGCACGTCGCCCATTCCTAAAATACGGGATGCCATGCGGGCGGGATGAAACACTTCCAATGCATCCAACTTTTCACCGACACCGGCGAACTTGACAGGCTGACCTGTTACGGCACGCACCGACAATGCAGCACCGCCACGGGTATCGCCGTCGAGTTTCGTAAGGATCACACCCGTGATGCCGAGCGCCTCGTTGAATGCCGCCGCCGCATTGACTGCGTCCTGACCGGTCATGGCATCCACCACCAGCAGGATCTCCTGCGGGGAAACGGTGGACTTAATGTTTTTCAGCTCGTCCATCAACTGTTCGTCGATGTGCAAACGGCCCGCCGTATCCAACAGCACGTAATCATTGCCGTAATCCTTAGCATGGGCGATCGCTTTCTGTGCGATCTTTACGGGGTCTTCCGTTCCCATCGTAAACACGGGAACACCTGCCTGCTCACCCACTACCTGCAACTGTTGGATAGCCGCAGGACGGTAGATATCACACGCAACAAGCAACGGACGGTGTCCGCGCCCTTTGAGCATTTTGGCAAGTTTCGCGGAATGAGTGGTCTTACCGGCACCCTGCAGACCGCACATCATCACGATACACGGCGGACGGCTGCCGGGAGACGCAAGATACGTTGCATCCCCGCCCATCAACGCGGTCAATTCCTCGTTGACGATCTTGATCACCATCTGTGCCGGTGTCAAACTTTCCATCACCTGTGCACCAATGGCGCGTTCTGCCACTTTAGCGGTAAAATCTTTGGCTACTTTGTAGTTGACATCTGCCTCCAATAACGCGAGACGTACCTCGCGCATCGCCTCTTTGACATCTGCCTCGCTCAACTTACCTTTTGAACGCAACCGCTTAAAAGCAGAAGAGAGTTTTTCGGACAATCCTTCAAATGCCACAGAACTGTCCTCCTTATTTCGTCAACTGCTGTGCCAACTCGCGAATGCGACGTGCGCGGTCGTTGATCTCCCGCGAATAGCCGAACCGCTCATTGATCGCAAAAATGTCATCGGCTGCCGCTTGAATGGCCGCCACACCTTCCTGCATTTCGCGGAACCGCTTAGCCAACCCAAGACGTTCCTCCATATCCAAAAGCTGCGTTTCCGCACGCTTGATGGAATCCCGCACGCCCTGACGGGTGATGCCTTCGTTTTCAGCGATCTCCGACAACGACAGATCGTCTTCGTAATACAATTCAATGACATCCCGTTGCTTTTCCGTCAGCATCTCGCCGTAAAAATCAAACAGCAACGCGATCTCCATATTCTTGGCCATCAACGGTCCCCTCCTTCTTTAAAAGTGAATGAGTTGTAAAGCCGAAAAACTTTACAACTCATTATACACGAAATCTTGCTTTTTGTCAAGGGGTTTTAAGGAAAAATATTGTAATTGTTTTCCCCTTTACACTGAGAGATCACGGCTCCCGCGTCGTAAGGTATTCCACCGCCCGTTCGATGGAATCTTTCGCATTGCCCCAATCCGCTTCTTCCCCGTTGTTGCGGTAGTCGAACATCTCGGTAAAGTGGTGTACATCCGCCTTTAATTCCTGCAAATATTTGCGAGAAAGCGCAGACGCCGCCTTCAAAAACTCTTGTTGCCACCGCTTATCCATCCCGCCCGCCGGAATCGCCAGGCGAGAAAAATGCGGTAAACACAAATACTCCTGCTCCGCAAACAGATTGCGGAAATCACGCTCGTTCTCGTACAAACGGCAAACGGTCGCGAGCATCCGCTCCATCGCCCAATCCACTTGATTGCACACAAAACAACTGTCCGCTGCCTTCTCGGCCGCACGCACCTGCTTGGTGGTGCGTTTGCCGACGAGCGGCAACCCGGCGAACACCTTCTTTTCGGTCTCGGCCAGGTGGCTTTCCAGCATCAACGCCACACTCAAACGGTTACGGCGTTTGAGCATTTGGCGGTAGTGGGTGATACAAAACCCCTGCTTGTTGGTATCCTCCCGCACGTCGGGTTCCATCATCGCGGCACCCGTGATGTATTCCACCACACGCTCCTCCAAACGGTCACGCATACGGCAGATAGGACAGCCGTCACGCGGTTCAAACACCTCGCTTACGGGAATGCTGGTAATGCTGTCACGCATAGCGTTTCACTCCTCTCGGGAAATATTCTATCATATCGAAAGCAAAATGTAAACCGCTTTTTCAGACAAAACGAGGGGTTGCGACGGCAACCCCTCTTATTTTATCGATAGTCGTACCGTTGTGCAGACCGTCTTCACGTGGGATATTCACCACGGCAGAACGGCACGGCAAGGCACTTCCCTTTACAGAAATCGGTTTATTCCACCGTCAAGTCCACAATGGCACTGCTGCCCGTAACCTGCGGGAGTTTGCCGTCCCATTTTTGGATCTTGTTGTATTCGATCAGTTCGGGAGTGAGCGATTCGGTCAACGCTTTGTTGGCGGCCGCTTCGGCTTCCGCCTTAATACGCGTTGCTTCGGCTTCGGCTTCGGCGTTGGTGATGGCGGTCTGCTTTTCGGTCTCCGCCTTCAGCAGTTGCTGCTGTGCCACCTGTTTTTCTTCGATCGCCGTAATGTATGCCTCAGAAAAATCAAAATTGATGATATTGACGTCGGTCACATATAAGCCGATCTCGTTCAACTTCTCATTCAGTGCCGAAACAAGCCCTTCGGAAATGAGCGAACGGTTGGTCACGCTCTCCTCTGCCGTGTACTTCGCAGTAATCGCTTTGAGCACTTCGTTCACGGCGGGCGTCACCAGCACGGTTTCGTAGTCTTGTCCGATGTTCTTATAGATGCTGTAGGATTTCGCGGTATCGACACGGTAGTTGATCGCAAGAGTAGTCTCTACCGTCTGCAGATCTTTAGAAAACGCTTCGGTATCGACTTCCAGTTTGGAAATACGGTTGTCGATCATCACCACCGTTTGCACAAACGGTACTTTGAAATGAAGCCCTTCCTGCAACACGTTGGTGTTCACCTTACCCAGTGTAACCACTACACCCGTGTGACCGGGTTGTACCACTGTAAAGCAACCGGCAACCGTCACGGCGACAACAATAACCGCCACGATCGCCACGATCCATTTTGCACCGATTTTAAAGCCTTTCATTTTCCTCTGTCCTTTCTTGAATTAAGATCGTTTTTTCTTTGATGGTACGCTACCGTCAATGCTACACATCGTTTAGCAATATGAAAGAAGGCAAACGCACCACCGAACAGCCACAGCCACAGCCACAATGACAACGGCAAGGTCACGGTACTCATGAAGCGTGCAGACACTTCCGAAACCGTGATAAACACCGACAGGAACGCCACGGCAAACCACGTCCACACGAGTGAGCGGGAACAGTACGTCAGCCGTTTGAACACGTAGATCCCCGCCGCGACGGGAATGACCGCCGCCAGATACTTACACAAAAACGGCAACGGCACGTAATACAGTCCGTTCGTAATTTCTCCGCTCATCCACGGGAAGACACACTCCAGCAAAAACATCACGGGCAAAATGCACCCGACCCACGCGATCATCCACCGCAAAGCGGCAAGCGCCCGTTCGGTACGGGTCTCCCGCGGACAGTTGGCAACCAGCTCGTGGCAAAAAGCCGCTTCATCCATACCCATTGCTTCAGAAAACGGTTGACCGCGCTGCTGACACTCCAGTGCCATGCCCGTAAGATCGGTCAGCACTTCCTCTTGTGTCACTTCGTTTATCGAGTAGGAGTCCAAGAAACGTTCAATACGTTGCAACGCACGACGGTTATCCGCAGACAACTCTGCGCATGCAGCACGCTGTTCACTTCGTGTCATTCTTTCCCTCCTCTCCAACGTGTAAAGCATTTTCGACGGCATATGTCAGTTGCGCCCAACATGCCTCAAACGCTACGAGATATTCCGTTCCCGATGGCGTAATGGTGTAATATTTACGGCGCGGACCGAGCGGTGAGGGACGCAGTTCCGCTCGAATACTCCCCTGCTTTTCCAGTCGAAGCAGTAACGGATAGATCGTCCCTTCCGAAATATCCGAAAACCCGCATTCACGAAGCAACACTAAGATCTCGTACCCGTATGTTTCCCGCATACGAATAATTTTTAAGATACATCCTTCCAGTGTGCCGCGCATCATTTGTGACTTGTCATATATCATCCGTCAGCATCCTTCTAATATAATACAGTTAGTGTACCTTTTTTCGCAAATTTTGTCAATCTTTTTAAATAGGTGATTGCCAAAATTATAAAACAGTAGTATAATTGTAATATAATTAATGTATCTGTACAATAATCGAGGGATAACGATATGAGTAAAACGCAAACGTTTCGCCATGCGCGCCGCCGACGTGCCCTGCGCCGTCTGTTGCCCGTGTTCCTTATTGCCGTGCTGTTGCTGGCACTGGCAGTAGGTATTGCCTTGTATTTCAGCGGTCGCGTCACGGGCAATATCGGCGGCACACCGTCGGGACAAAACAGCACCACGACCGTTCCCACGACTACGACGACCACGCTGCCGTCCTTTACCGATCAAACGGTAGCGCAACTGTCGGGGGCGATGAGCGCTAAAAACGCGTTGTTGTACGACGCCACCCATGAACGGGTGTTGTACGACGCTAACGCCGACGCGGTGTGCTATCCCGCGAGTTTGACCAAGATCATGACCGCCGCAGTTGCCGCGAAATATGCGACAGAAGAAAACTTTGTCGTCGGTCGGGAGGTGTATCTCACCGATCCGCAGGCCAGCAGTGCGTACTTAAAGCTCGGTATGGAACTCACGCTCCCCCAGATGTTGCAAGCGTTATTGCTCCCTTCGGGCGGCGATGCGGCGTACTGTCTGGCGGTACACACGGCACAGCGTCTGTATCCCGAAGAGGAACTCAGCAATTTTGAAGCCGCTACCCGCTTTTGTGATCTGATGAATGAAGAATTGGAAGCCATCGGTGCGAAGGACTCCCACTTTGTCAACCCCGACGGTATGTATCACACCTTCCACGTGACCACTGCGAACGATATGTTGAAGATCCTGCGGTTCGCGTGGCAGTATGATGCGGTGCGCGAAGCGCTGTGTTCTCCCCGCGTATCCTTCACCACGCCGAGCGGTCACGAACTCAGTTACACCAATACCAATCGCTTGCTCAACACCTATTTCCCTGCCACCTATTACGTAAATGCTATCGGCGGCAAAACGGGATACATTGACGAAGCGGGCTACTGCTTGGCATCGGTGGCGGAAAAAGACGGTGTGCAACTGATCGCCATCGTGCTCGGTTGTGCAGACGAAAACCTGCGTTTCACCGAGTCCACCTTGCTGTATGAAGCAGGATTTGCGCTGAAATGATATAAAAAGCAAAAAACGCACACAACGTGATGCGTTTTTTGCTTTTTGAAGGTAATACTAACAACACTTTTTACAAGGAATGGTCGTCTATGAAAAAAACGTTTCCACGCGGTGCGGGTATTTTGATGCCCATCAGCGCATTGCCTTCTCCCTACGGCATCGGTACGTTAGGGGATGCCGCATACGCCTTTGCGGATTTTTTGTCTGCCGCCGGTCAGCGATATTGGCAGGTACTGCCCGTGGGCCCCACAGGATTCGGCGACAGCCCGTATCAATCCTTTTCCGCCTTTGCGGGTAATCCGTACTTCATTGATCCCGATCGTTTGGTAACAGACGGTCTGCTTACCGAAGAGGAAGCCGGCGCCGCCCGTGAAGCGGTGGGTGACATCGACTACGACCGCTTATTCCGTACGCGCTTCGATCTTTTACGTACGGCGTACCGTCGTTTTACCCCGAACGAGGATTACCACGCATTTTGCCGTGACGAAGCGCATTGGCTGACGGATTACGCATTGTATACGGCGGTAAAGGAACATTTCGACTACTGTGATTGGAGTGAATGGGACGAAGATATTCGCCTGCGTGACCCCCATGCCGTTGCGCGCTACACGGCGGAATTGGCAGACGGCATCGGCTTCGTATGTTTCTGTCAATATTTGTTTCGCTGTCAGTGGAACGCGTTAAAAACGTACGTGAACGAGCGCGGTATCTTGCTTATCGGCGACATTCCGCTGTACGTTTCCGCCGATAGCGCAGATGTGTGGGCCAACCGTTCGCTGTTTCAGTTGGACGAAAACGGCTATCCCACCGCTGTAGCGGGTGTGCCGCCCGATATGTTCTCTGCCACGGGACAACGGTGGGGCAATCCGTTGTACGACTGGGAACGCATGGCAGAAGACGGTTTCGATTGGTGGCGCAAACGCGTGACCGCCTGCCGCTCGCTGTACGACGCCCTGCGTATCGACCACTTTATCGGTATGGCACGGTACTATGCGATCCCCGCCGCATCCGAAACCGCCATCGGCGGCGAATGGCGGCAAGGTCCCGCACGACTGCTGACCGACGCTATCGACCAAGCAGCGGGCGATATGCGTATTTTGGCAGAAGATCTCGGTGTACTGCATCCGAAGGTACGAACCCTTCTGCGCCAAACGGGATATCCCGGTATGAGTGTGTTGCTGTTTGGGTTTGACGGAAACCCCGAAAATCCGCACCTGCCGCACAATTTTCCCAAAAACCGCGCGGTATACGGCGGCACGCACGACAACGATACCATCGTCGGCTACTGTTCCCGTGCGGGACGGCGAGAGATCGCCTATATGATGCGCTATCTCGGCGTGAAACGGCGCGCCGCCATTCCCATGGGGATGCTTCGTGCCGCGTATCAAAGCGTGGCGGACCTCGCTATTTTCCAGATGCAAGACCTGTTGGCGCTGGACAGCCGTGCCCGTATGAACACCCCCTCCACGGTGGGTGAGAACTGGAAATGGCGAATGGCACCCAATGCCCTCACCGATGAGTTAGCGGCACATCTCAAAGAATTTGTCACGTTATATAACCGATAAAGGAGTATGTATATGAGTTTGGAAAAAGATATTCGCACACTGCTGCGGATCGATACGGGCAAACGGGTGGAGAATGCCACCTCCACCGAATTGTATCATGCCGTATCCAAAGCGGCATTGGCGGCTGTGGACGACCGCTGGTCACGTCCCAAAAAAGGCAAGCGCGTGGCATACCTTTCGGCGGAATTTCTCATTGGCCGTATGATCTATCAAAATCTGTACAATATGCAGGCGATCGACACGGTGGCAGCCCTGCTCTCCCGCCATGAGGTGGATATGCGAGTGTTTGAGGAGATCGAAGACGCTGCACTCGGTAACGGCGGCCTCGGCCGTCTGGCGGCGTGCTTTTTGGAGTCTGCCGCCACACGGGATATTCCGTTGGACGGTTACGGCATTCGCTACCGCTACGGTCTGTTCAAACAGTCCTTTGAAGACGGTTTTCAGCGCGAAGAGGCGGACAACTGGCTACGTTTCGGTGATCCGTGGTCCCGCCGCCGTGAAGACGAGCGGGTACGCATTTGTTTTGGTGAAAACGAGGCTGTATGGGCCGTGCCCTACGATATGCCGGTCATCGGCTACGGCGCACGCACGGTCAACACCCTGCGTTTGTGGCAAGCGGAAGCGATCACTCCGTTTGATTTCGCCGCCTTTAACGCTCAGCGCTACGAAGAAGCCGTACGTGACACGATGCAAGCCGAGCGCATTTCGGCCGTATTGTATCCCAATGACGATACCGACGAGGGCAAAGCACTGCGCTTGAAACAGCAATATTTCTTTGCCAGTGCCTCCATTCAGGATATGCTTCGCCGCTACCGCCGAAAGAACGGTACGCGGTACGACCGTTTTGCGGATCACTACGCCATCCAGTTGAACGACACTCACCCCGTGGTGGCTATTCCGGAATTCATTCGTCTTTTGTGCGAAGACGGTGTTTCCTTCACCAAAGCACTCAACCTTTCCCGCCGCGTGTTCGCGTACACCAATCACACGGTATTACCCGAAGCGCTTGAAAAGTGGGGGCTGGATCTGTTCTCACGGGTACTCCCCCACCTGATGCCGTACGTGAAGCAATTGCACCACGCGCTGCAACGGGAATTGCGCCGTCACCGCATCGTGGGTGAGGATGCCGTTAAATACCGGATCATTGAAGGTAACACCCTGCATATGGCGCGCATGGCAATATTTGCCTCACATTCGGTCAACGGTGTGGCACAGTTGCACACCGAACTTTTGAAAACGCAGGTACTCCCCCATTGGTACGCGCTGTATCCCGAACGGTTCAACAACAAGACCAACGGTATCACCCAGCGCCGTTGGCTGGGACTGGCTAACCCCGAACTGTCCGCGCTCATCACCTCCCGCATCGGTGCGGGTTGGATCTGTGATCTCACGCAGTTGCGACAATTGGAAGATTTGCAGGATGACAGCCGTTTTCTCGCGGATTTCGCCGCCGTTAAAGCGGAAAAGAAACGCCAACTTGCCGCATTCCTCGAAGCACGGTGCGGCGTGAAGGTGGACCCTTCCTGGATATTCGACATCCAGGCGAAGCGCCTGCACGAATATAAACGTCAGCTTTTGAACGCGTTTTCCATTGCCGACACTTATTTCGGCTTAAAAGACGGACGCATTCGTGACTTTGCCCCCACGGTATATATCTTTGCCGCCAAAGCCGCACCGGGATATTTCCGTGCCAAAGCCATCATCAAATATATCAACGAATGGGCGCGCATCATTGCCGCCGACCCCGATGTGAACGATAAGATGCAGGTCGTGTTTCTGCCCGATTACAACGTTTCCGCCGCCGAATTCATCATGCCTGCCGCCGACGTATCCGAGCAGATCTCCACGGCGGGTACCGAAGCGTCGGGTACGGGTAACATGAAGTTTATGTTGAACGGTGCGGTCACACTCGGCACTTACGACGGTGCCAATATCGAGATCGTGGAACAGGCGGGCCGCGAAAACAACTATATCTTCGGGCTTACCGCCGATGAAGTTGCCGCATTGAAACCGCAGTACGACCCGAATGCCACGGCGGATGCCGATCCGCGCCTTAGCCGCGTGCTTGAAACGCTGATAGACGGCACG
>CAZESL010000009.1:0-32389 GCA_964515215.1 uncultured Eubacteriales bacterium | reverse complement strand
CGATTGTAAAAATCACGGGTGAGGTTTGCTATAACGGTCGCAACATATTCGATAACGATGTGGATGTGAGCGAGCTTCGCCGTGACGTCGGTATGGTGTTCCAAAAACCCAATCCGTTCCCGATGAGCATTTACGATAATATCGCTTACGGCCCCCGTACTCACGGCATCGTGAGCAAGGTGAAACTCGATGAAATTGTGGAGCGGGCGCTTCGGGATGCGGCTATCTGGGACGAGGTAAAGGACAGACTCAAAAAGAACGCGCTCGGCCTTTCAGGCGGTCAGCAACAACGTATTTGCATCGCCCGTGCGCTTGCCGTAGAGCCTAAAGTGTTACTGATGGATGAGCCGACCTCGGCGCTTGACCCGATCTCTACTTCAAGAATTGAGGAACTTGCATTGCAATTGCGACAAAAATATACTATAATAACAGTAACTCATAATATGCAGCAGGCCGTTCGTATTTCGGATAATACGGCATTCTTCCTTCTCGGAGAGTTAGTGGAATTCGGTAAGACCGAGAAACTATTCTCACAGCCGATCGATAAGCGTACCGAAGATTATATTACAGGAAGGTTTGGTTGATATTATGAGAAGCAGATTTGACGAGCAGTTAGGGCTGCTGAATAAGAAGATGATCGAGATGGGCGCAAAATGCGAAGAATTGATCGCCCGTGTAGCAAGATCACTGCTGAGCGGTGATGTGGAGGCCGCACGAGAAGCGAAAGCGCACGGTCACGAAATCGATCAAATGGAACGTGAGATCGAATCCATCTGCTTAAAACTCCTGCTTCAACAGCAGCCGGTAGCACGTGACCTTCGTGTGATCTCCGCCGCCCTTAAAATGGTAACCGATATGGAAAGGATCGGCGATCAGGCAGAGGATATTGCCGAGATCATTCCGTTCCTCGGCGGCAGAACCGGTGCAGAGTTTGCCGATTTCAGGCCGATGGCTGAAGCGACCTGTAAGATGGTAACCGACAGTATGGATGCTTACGTAAAGCAGGACGTGGCTCTTGCCAAAGCCGTAGCCGAACACGACGACGTTGTAGACGATGCCTTCGGCAGAATGAAAGATACGTTAATAAAAATGATATCCGAAAACAAAGCAGACGGAGAATACGCCGTGGATCTTTTGATGATTGCGAAGTATTTTGAGCGTATCGGAGACCACGCTGTGAACATCGCAGAGTGGGTCGAGTTCTCCGTAACGGGTGTTCATAAAGGAGAGTAGGGCAAAAACGGAGAAAGCAAAAATCCCAAATGATCCGTTTTGCGCCCGCATTACGCTACGCGTAATGCCTAAGAAAGAGAGGTATATGACATGATTTGGTGTGTTGACGATGACAATACCATACGTGACATTGAGGTTTATACGTTAGAGCAAACGGGTTTTGAAGCGCGCGGCTTTGCCGATGGCCTTTCTATGCTTGAAGCGTTAAAGACCGAAATTCCGGAGCTTATCGTCCTGGATATTATGATGCCGGAAATGGACGGGCTTACGGTGCTTAACCAACTTCGCTCCAAAACAGAATACAAAAACATCCCCGTCATTATGGCGACGGCTAAAGGCACCGAGATGGATAAGATCGGCGGTCTTAACTCCGGTGCAGACGATTATCTCGTAAAGCCTTTTGGTGTTATGGAAATGGTTGCCCGTATAAATGCGGTGCTTCGCCGTACTACAAAGGAAGAAAAGACCGACGATATTACTGTAGGCAATATCACATTAAAGGAAACCGAGCACAAGGTTGTTGCAGACGGTGAAAAGGTTGAGCTTACCCATAAAGAATTTGAGATGCTCAAACTCTTTATGCAGAATCCGAACGTGGTATTTTCAAGAGATAAGTTGATGAGCGAGATCTGGGGTATGGATTACGTCGGGGAGACCCGCACCGTGGATATGCACATTAAAACCCTGCGTCGCAAACTCGGCAATGCCGGCGGTCAGATCAAAACCGTTATCGGCGTTGGATATAGATTGGAGAATGAAGTATGACAAAAAAGATATTTCACTCCATATTCACGGTAGCATTGGTGGTACTCCTTGCGAGTATCGGCATCGCCACAAGCTTTTTGTACGATTATTTTAACAGATCCCAGGTAAGTCAGCTCAAAGCCGAGCTTTCCCTGGTTGCGGACACGGTCAATGAAGTGGGCGTGGAATATTTTGAAAATTTTGATTCCACCGTATTCCGTTTCACGGTAGTCGACACTGACGGTAGTGTGCTTTATGATACGCAAGTACAGCCGAGCGAAATGGAAAATCACGCCGACCGTGAGGAAATTGCCGAAGCATTTAAGGACGGCACAGGCAGTAGTGCCCGTAATTCTTCCACCTTAACCGAAAAGACGTTTTATGAGGCGGTTCGTCTTGAGAACGGTGATGTACTTCGTATTTCGGTAAGTCAGCTTACGGTGGGGGCTTTGATCCTCGGTATGCTGCCTGCGATCGTTGCGATCATTTTGATTGCGGCGGTGGTGGCCGGTATCCTTTCTCACACTATGGCCAAGAAAGTAACCGAACCGTTGATGCAACTTGACTTGGAGCATCCGTCTGAGAACAACACCTACGAGGAACTGACCCCCATACTTACAAAGATTCACAAACAGCATAAACAGATAAAGACGCAGATGGAGACCCTGCGCCGTAAATCGGATGAGTTTGAGCAGATCGTTTCTTCCATGAATGAAGGCCTTGTGCTGCTGGATGAGCATGGTATGGTGCTGAGCATGAACGCGGCGGCGAAGAAGATATTTACCGTTACGGAGGATGTTAAGGGCAGCGATTTCTTGCTTGTTGACCGCACGAGCAAAATGAGTAAAGCCATTTGGAATGCTCTCGACGGTAACCACGGCGAATATACCGAAGAAAGAAACGGCAGCGAATACCAATTCACCCTCAACCCCATTGAATCAGACGGCAAAATTCTCGGCGCCGTTATCCTCGTGTTTGATATCAGTGACCGTGCTTTTGCAGAGCGCAACCGTCAGGAATTCACCGCAAACGTTACCCACGAATTGAAGACCCCGCTCCAATCCATCATCGGAAGCGCAGAACTGCTTGAAAACGGACTTGTGAAACCTGAAGATACCGCAAGATTTGTCGGTAACATTCGTAAGGAAGCAACAAGACTGGTATCCCTTATCAACGATATTATCCGTCTTTCTCAACTGGATGAGAATCACGAACCTGCAACTGAAACGGTGGAACTGACGGAGGTTGCAAAAGAAGTCGTCGAGATCTTGACCGTATCGGCCGCTAAGAGACATGTTGAGCTTATCATAGAGGGCGAGCCGCAAACCATTTTCGGTATGCGCCGGTACGTTTACGAGATCATATATAACCTGTGCGATAACGCCATCCGTTACAACGTGGACGGCGGTAAGGTTGAGGTCAAAATCGGCAAGGATAACGGCCGTGCATTTGTATCCGTAAAGGACACGGGTATCGGCATCGCTCCCGAACATCAAAGCCGTATCTTTGAACGCTTCTACCGCGTGGATAAGAGCCATTCCAAAGAAACCGGCGGCACCGGTCTCGGACTTTCCATCGTGAAACACGCCGTTCAGTATCATAACGGCAAGGTCACACTCGACAGTGACCTTGGCAAAGGAACGACGATAACCGTCACGTTTTAATACTACACTCAAAACTGCCGCACCATCCGCGGCAGATTTTTTTGTAAAAGTAAAAAGCATAAACTCCCTCCGTCTTTTCGGCGGTATTCGCCGCCGAAAATCCACCTCCCTCAAAGAGGGAGGCTATAAAGGCCCCCTCTTTGAGGGGGCTGTCAGTCGAAGGCTGACTGGGGGAGTTTGTGTTGCCGAAAGCCAATACAGAAAGTACTTGCCGTTGCAAACGGAAGACCGTTTTGCGCGTTTAACGCATGGCGAGAAGCATAGGGCTTCACCCACATAAGAAAAACCACTCGTTCAGGTTAGATTCTTATTTCTTTCCTCAAAATCCGAACATATGTTTGACTTTTGAGAAATTATGTGATATACTGTGTACACATTACTTTGAAAGGGCGGGATACCGTGGAATTACTCGACAAATTGCAAATACTGGCGGATTCCGCCAAATACGACGTGGCGTGTACTTCCAGCGGTTCCAACCGCTCGGCGGTAAAAGGGATGCTCGGTGCCACGTGTCTGCCGGGGTTGTGCCACAGTTTTTCGGCAGACGGGCGGTGTGTTTCCTTGCTTAAAGTGCTACAGACCAACGTGTGCGTATACGATTGCCAGTATTGTGTGAACCGTTGTTCCAACGACGTACCGCGCGCCTCATTTACCCCCGAAGAACTCGCGGGATTGACCATGGAGTTTTACCGCCGCAATTACATTGAAGGCTTGTTTTTGAGTTCGGGGGTGGCGGGCAGTCCCGACCGCGCGACCGAGCAGATGTGCCGCACGCTCGAACTGTTGCGGTATCACCACGGGTTTAACGGGTATATCCACGCAAAGGCGATTCCGGGGGCATCCCCCGAGTGGATCGATAAATTAGGGCGGTTGTCCGACCGTTTGAGCGTGAATATTGAACTCCCCAGCGAAATGAGTTTGACGCGTCTGGCTCCCGACAAGAAAAAGCAGGCCATTCTGCGGCCGATGGGCGCCATTCGTGACGGCATTACCCAAAGCCGTGAGGAACTCAGCGTATATCGCCACGCCACCCCGTTTGCTCCTGCGGGACAAAGTACGCAGATGATCGTGGGGGCGTCGGGCGAGACGGACTTTCAAATTATGCGGCTGTCCGAAAGTCTCTACAAAAACTACCGACTGAAGCGGGTGTTCTTCTCCGCCTATATTCCCGTGGGCAACCGCGCCCTCATCCCCGCCGACCAACCGCCGCCCTTACTGCGGGAACACCGTTTGTACCAGACCGATTGGCTGTTGCGGTTTTACGGCTTTTCGGTGAGCGAATTGCTGGACGAACAACACCCGTCTCTCGACCCGTTACTCGATCCGAAATGTCAGTGGGCCTTGCGGCATTTGGAACAGTTTCCCGTGGAAGTCAACCGCGCTCCGAAGGAGTTACTGCTGCGCGTGCCGGGTATCGGTGTGCGGTCGGCAGGACGTATTCTCACCGCGCGCCGCACGGGGCATTTGCGGTTTGAGGACTTAAAAAAATTGGGGGTCGTACTGAAGCGGGCGGCATTTTTCATCACCTGCGACGGTAAGATGCAGGAAGGGATCGCGTTTGACCCCGCCGCTATCTATCGCCATCTCACGGCGTCGGCGACGTTACATCCCGACCGCCTGCCGCCCGACCCGACGGTTCAACAACTGTCGTGGTTTGACACCCCCGCTCTGCTCCCGACGCGAAAGGACGTGGTACAATGCCTGAGCGGACAACTTTGATCCTCCTGCACGACGGCACGTTGGAAGGAGTACTGTGCGCGGTATTTGATTCCTACTCCTATTCCCCGCCCCCGCAAGGGCTGGACACCGTTTCCTGCTACCAGCCGCAACTGGGATGCCGCTACAAAGAAGTGACGACCGATCCGCGCCGTGCCGCACGGGTGATCGCGGGGGTGCGCCGCCAAATGGGGCAACTGGGATATCGCAAAATATGGCAGGCGTTTTTGCACGACAGTGCGGAGAAAGATACCGTCATCTACCGCTACATCCGCTTAGGAATGAAAGAGGGCGAGCGCGTGCATCAGATGCTCACCCACCCCACCGTACTCGCGATCGACAAACTCTGTGCCATCACGGGACGCGAGGCTTCCTATCTCACCGAATTCGTGCGGTTTTCCGAAGTGGAAGGGCATCTCTATTATGCCGAGATCACACCCGAGCACATGACCTTACCGCTCATTATGCCGCATTTTGCCGCGCGTATGAACGCTCACCCTTTTCTTATTCACGATAAGACGCACGGACTGGCAGGGGTATACGACCGAAAAGGCTGGGTGTTGGTCTCCACCGAAGGAATGACCGTGCCCGCGCTGTCGGAAGACGAGGAAAACTACCGACGGCTGTGGAAGACGTTTTACGACACCATTGCCATTAAAGAGCGGTTGAACCCGCAGTTGAGAAGACAACTGATGCCGAAGAAGTACTGGAAAAACATCACGGAATTGCAACCCGATAAAACGTAAAAAGGGGCCGTCGCGCAAAATGCCTTTAACGCGATAGCCCCTTCTTATTTTCAACTGTTCAACACAGCGGGATCAACAGCACGGTATCGGCTGTGAGGATATCGTCGGACAGGTGGTTTTCCTCCATAATGGATTCCACGGCCGTGCGACAGCGACGGGCGATCTCCCACAACGACTCACCCTTTTCGGCGTAGACGATCTTCAGCGCCGCCTTGTCGGGCGGATATGCCGCCGACTCGTCGGCAGTCAAGGTACAAGGCACCGTATGGGTAGCGGTACGTGTCGGGCGGCGTGTCACGGCCACCGTCGCGCGCATCTCCACTTTGCCGCCCCCCATCATCCGACATGCGGTACGGCACACCTGCACCTGCGGTCTGTCGTCGCGATCACCGTCGGTGACGGGTATGAAAAACGGCTCGGTACGCTCGTAATATGCGGTCTCGCCGTGGCTGTCCTGTATCAACATACACCACATCAGCCGCCCGTCGAGTTTCAGCGTATCCCCCTCACCCGTCATCCCTGCCGAAAGCAGCGTACACCACACACCCAGGATCTCCCGTACGTCTTCCGCGGGCAACTCGCACGTCTGCTGTACCGTGTGCTCGTCACGGTGTACCGCATACAACTGTGTCATCGATAATGTATGTGCCTCACTTTGCAACGGACAGTGCGCGGAATAGGCATCGCACACCGCCTCCACGCTTTCAAACCGCCAACCGTACAAACTGCACAGCAGTTTCGCATTGACCGAAAGCAAGATCGTGTCGCCGCCTTGCGACGGTTCCACGCGCACTTCCGCCATGGTGGCGGTTACCGTCGCATCGCAGATCCACTCGTCGCACAGCCCCTCCATATCCACGATCTGGCTGAACGGGATCTCGGCGGCGGCTTCTTCCACCGCACCGCTCACGGCATCGGTCACGTACAGCGCACACACCTGCAGCATTCCTTTGACGATCGCCTTGTTTTGGAGCACCTTACACTCGTTTACCTGCGGTGTCACGGCGGTATACAACATCGCTTCGGCGGGATGGCGATCACCGCCGAGTTCCAACACCTCGCTCACCGTAAACGGCTTTTCCTGAAATGCCGCAGGTACCGTGCAGGCAAGTTGTGTGCGACGGGTATATATTCCGTCCCCTTCCACCGCCGTAATGACATCACGTTCCACCGCATCCACCACCGTCAGGGAAACAGTGAACGCTCCGTGGATATCCAAACGGCGCGGACTCACCGCACGGCAATTCACGTAATCGGTGTCGGTGTGCCAATAGAAAAACGCTTTGTTCGAAAGCGGCGGCAGGGAAAACGCGGTGCTGAAGGGTTGTGAAAACTCACACACCCGCACGCATCGGCGGTCTTCGTCCAAATACAGTACCCGAAGTCCCACCGTACCTTCCACCGTTAAGCGGTCGCCGCTGAGTTGGCGCGTTTGTACCGTCGGGGTGAGGTGACATTTCAGTACCGACGCTACGTCGGGACAGTATTCGGGCAGGACGAAATCCCCGTCCACGGGTTGTTCGGACACGGCGTTTACGACCGCCTCAGAGGTCGATACCGCCGTTTCAGTCACACGAAAATCCATATATCCTCTCTCCTTACTTTCCGTTTCGGTCTTGTTTTCACTGTATGCACGCACAGCGTAAAATAGAACACGGATGCCGAAGGCATCCGTGCGAGCGTGTCAAAACCCTCTCCGAAGACTAAAAAAACGGAGGGAAGGGGTGTGTGCGGGGGAACCGTCAGGGTTCCCCTGCGCGTCGAGCGGGCTTTTTGCCCGCGGATAAACCCGCCCGCAGGCGGCAGACGGCAAAAAGTCCGGCATGCGCCGGACTTTTTTGACAGTCTGACACGGATGCCGAAGGCATCCGTGTTCTGTTTATTCTATGTAATCCTGCCTTTTGATGCCGAACATGCGTCTGAGCAAGCCACTGAACAATTTCGGACTGCGTACCACCACGATCTTCATACACTGATCCCCCTTTATCGGATACGTACCCGAGAACAACCGAGGAAGACCAGTGCCGCCGCCGCAAAGATCAAAATACATTCGGGCGGAAACACGGTGGCAATCAGCAATCCCGCCCCGAACGCCGCACAATATCCACCCGCCGCACACCGTTTTTTACCTCGCATACACCGTCACTCCTTCACTCACGTTCCCGTTACATTCCATACTATGACGTGAGCGAAGAATGGTGCAAAAAACGACCACTGTAATGTGGTCGTTTTTTACTTCTTATTATATTTCCATTCCACGAGTTTCGCGGCGTCTTCCATCATCGCAACGTAACTGTCGTAGCGTGAGGACGGGATCTCCCCTGCCTCTACCGCCGCTTTCACCGCACAGCCCACCTCTTTCAAATGGGCGCAGGAGGTGAAACGGCATTTGCCGAGATGATCGGCAAATTCGCGAAAACAAAACGGCAATTCATCCTTCAGGATCGGTTCGACCTGTTCCATATCGAGTGAGGAGAAACCCGCCGTATCCACCAAATACCCGCCGTCGGTCAGCCCATACAGTTGGGCGGTACGGGTGGTGTGTCGTCCGCGCCCGAGCTTTTGGCTGATCTCTCCCGTGGGGAGTGCCAATTCAGGACAGATACAGTTGAGCAACGAGGATTTTCCCACACCCGAATTGCCCGTAAACGCGCTCACCTTACCGCGCAGAAATTCTTGCAAAGGACGCACGCTGTCGGGTTGCGTCGCCGTGAGAAAGAAGGTGGGAAACCCGCTTTTGCGGTAGGTCTCTTCCAAGGCACGGGCATCCGCCAGATCCGTCTTGTTTACCGCAATAACGGGTTCGATCCCGTTCTTTTCCGCCACGGCGATGAGTTTATCCATCACCAGCGTGTTCGGCGCGGGCTCTGCGGCAGCTGCCACGATGACCAACAGGTCCAGATTGGCGACGGGCGGACGCACCAGCACGTTGCGGCGCGGGAGTATCTCGGTCAAAAAACCGCTGCCGTCTTCCTGGAATTCCACCGTCACGCGATCCCCCGCCAGCGGTGTGATGCGTTCACGGCGAAACCGTCCGCAAGCGCGGCATTCCACCGTGCGGTCATCCACCGCGACGGTGTACAGCCCGCCCACACCCTTTAATACTAATCCTTGATTGTTTTCCATACACACATTACAGCGCCGGCGCCGCGGGATCGGTCACCGTGGGCTCGGTATCGGCGGGAGCCGTGGTGGCGGTTGCGTCTTCCGTGGGGGTAGTGGACGTCGTGGTGGTCGTCTCGGTCGTCGTAGTCCCGAAGGGATACAGCACGTCCTGTGTCCACTCGCCCGTCAGTGCATTCACGGTATAGCTGGCGTACAGTTGATACGCCGCAGTACCCTCACCTTTGATACGGAAGGTCACCTTGTAACTGGCGATCTGCTCGTCGAAAGTGAAATACCACGTGGAGATCGCACTGGGCAGAATGTTCTGCAGTTCAGTGGAATATTCCGGACGGGTTTGCGGCTTACCGTCGATAAATACTTCGAGCGAAATGACCGACGAAGTCTCGGGCAGAGGCAGGGGCAATTCTACGTCGCGATAGCCCGAAGCCATCACCAGATTCACAATACTGCCGACTTCCGCTTCCGTATCCGCCGCAGGCTCCTGCTTCGCCACCACACCCGCTTGATACTCGGGATGGTTTTCCACCGTCACGGTG
Source organism: uncultured Eubacteriales bacterium (assembly GCA_964515215.1). GTDB lineage: Bacteria > Bacillota > Clostridia > Oscillospirales > Acutalibacteraceae > SIG588. The sequence continues at coordinate 22,624 of CAZESL010000009.1, read as the reverse complement.
CCAACAACAAAACCGGCCTCTTCCAACGCCGTGCGGGCAGCTTCTTCGGAAAGCTGATCCACATTCGGAATCTGCTTCATTTCGGGATCAACGTTTTCGGAACCGCTGCTGATAAACACGGTCACGGCACTGCCGTACGCCACCGAATCGGGATAGGACGGTTCACTGCGTACGACCAGACCTTTTTCGATCTCGTCGCTTGCCATCGTCTTGCGCACAACGTGGAAACCGGCATTTTGCAAACGGGTGATATACACCTCTGCCGTTTCATCCGCCGTGATCTCCAACACCTGTACCATGTGCGCGCCGCGACTGACCGTGATGCTGAGCGTTTCACCGGGTTCCAATTTCTTCTTCGGCTTCGGATCGGTGGAGATAATGGCGTTTTCCGCATAGGTATCGTCCCACTGACGCGTCACGCTGATGTTGAGGGAGGCGAGTTCGGGATATTCCGCAAGGAAGGTCTCCTGATCGATAAACTGCTGATTGATCAGATCGGGCACGGTGATCATGCCGGCATCGGGATCGTCACCGCCGTTCAGGATGTTGCCGATAAGCATCACGCCCACGCTGAACAGCGCCACAATGACGAGCGCCGCCGCGATCGCCGCCAAGATCGGCAACACGGGGAAACGGCGACGGGTAACGGTCTCTTCCTCGTCGGGTTCCACCGTTTTTTCCTTTTCCCGCACCTTTGCGATCGTTTCCACAAAACGAGTGGGCGTTTCATCCACAAACACATACTTGTACTCGAAATGGATGCTGGGGTTGCGCTTGAACTCGTCGATATCGTACAGCATTTCTGCCGCCGACTGATACCGCTTGGACGGATCCTTTTGCATCGCCTTCATGGTGATCTCCTCAAGTCCTTCGGGGATGGAGGAGTTGATCTCACGCGGCATGGACGGTGTGGACTGCAACTGCATAATGGCAACCGACACCGCGTTATCCGCTTCAAACGGCAACTTGCCCGTCAGCATCTCATACAGCATCACACCGAGCGAATAGATATCCGCTTTTTCGTCGGTAATGCCGCCGCTTGCCTGTTCGGGGCTGATATAATGCACCGAACCGATCGCCCGCTCGCTGTCGGTACGGATCTCATTGCGGGAGAACTGGGCAATGCCGAAATCGGTCACTTTAATGGTGCCGTCGGAAGTCAGCATGATATTCTGCGGTTTGATATCGCGGTGGATGATGCCCTTGTCGTGTGCATGTTGCAACGCACGCAACACCTGCACCGTGAAATGCACCGTCTCTTTCCACGGAATGACCTTTTTCTGGTCGATGTATTCTTTGAGGGTGATACCGTCGATGTACTCCATCACGATATATTGCAACTTCTCACCGAAACTCACGTCGTACACCCGCACGATGTTCGGATGAGAGAGGATGGCGATCGCCTTCGATTCGTTTTTGAAACGGCGGGTAAATTCCTCGTTCGCCAAAAACTCCTCTTTCAAGATCTTCACCGCCACCACGCGATCGTCGATGTTGTCATACGCTTTGTAAACGTACGCCATACCGCCCACGCCGATGATCTCTTTGATCTCATAACGACCGTCCAGTCGCTTCCCGATGTACTTATCCATTTCTGCCATCCTTTCTTGTATCCGGCAAGATTACTGCCACCGTGATGTTATCGCTTCCGCCGCTCATATTGGCGGCGGCGATCAAGCGATCCGCTATCTCATCCTTACCTGAAGAATACGCTATGATATTTATCTCATCCGTATCGACCATATTGGTAAGTCCGTCGGTACAGAGCAAAAGCATGCCGTCTTCCGGATACGGAAACACGGTGAAGTCACACTCGACCGTTTCTTCCACGCCGAGTGCGCGGGTTATGAAGTGTTTGCGCGGATGATTTTTCGCTTGTGCGGGAGTAAGTTTGCCGCCGGCGATCATTTCCTGTACCACCGAGTGGTCGGTGGTGACCTGCCGGATCTGACGATCCTTGCGGGTCAGGCTGTAAGCACGGCTGTCGCCTACGTGTGCTATGCACACTTGATCGCCGCACACCACTGCCACGACCATCGTAGTACCCATACCGCGTAAGGCGGGATCTGCCAGCGCGGTATCGTATATTTCGGCGTTGGCGGCAGAAACCGCCGATTCCAAAATGTTGTGCACCGATTCCATCGTCATGGTATCGCGGTAATTCTCCACCAAGCGTTCCGCCGTCACTTTTGCGGCAATGGCACTGGCAATATTACCGCCGTTCGCACCGCCCATACCGTCGCACACCACCGCAAACAGCGCCGTATCCGACAGTGTGCCGCACACGAAGGCGTCTTGATTGCTTTGGCGTACCCGCCCGATATCGGTCCGTCCGTACACACGCATCACGGATCCCCCTTTTCCGAATTCTTCTGTTCGCGGTCAGCCGCACGTCTGAGCTGCCCGCAGGAAGCATCGATATCCGCTCCCAAGGTGCGCCGCACGGTAACGGTGATGCCCCGTGCGGACAATATGTCGGAAAACGCCGTAATGCGTTCCGCTCGACTGCGTTTTTGCGTTTTACCCTCCACCTCGTTCACCGGAATGAGGTTTACGTGGCAAAGCATACCGCGCAGTTTTTTCGCCAGTTCCTCGGCACAGGCGTCGGTATCGTTCACGCCGTCGATCATCGCGTATTCGAAAGAGATGCGGCGTCCCGTTTTATCCGCGTAAGCGCGGCAGGCTTTGAGCAACTCTTCCACACCCCACCGTCGATTGACCGGCATGGTACGTGAGCGGATCTCGTCGTTCGGCGCGTGCAGTGAGACCGACAACGTCAATTGTAAATTCTCGTCCATTAACTGATAAATGCGATCCACCAAACCGCAGGTGGACAGCGACACGTGCCGCATGCCGATATGTACACCGTCGGGTTCGGACAGCATACGCAAAAAGCGAAGCACGTTGTCGTAGTTGTCGAGCGGTTCGCCCATTCCCATCAACACGATGGAGGACACGCGTACCGTGCGGTCGGCTTGTGCCGCTTCGATCTGTGCCATCATCTCCGCCGCCGAAAGGTTACGCACCAAGCCACCCATACCCGTGGCGCAGAAGGTACATCCCATGCGGCAACCGACCTGCGTGGACAGGCATTGTGACCATCCGTGATGATAGTGCATCAGCACCGATTCTACCGTTTCGCCGTCCGCCAAACGGAACAGGTATTTTACCGTTTCATCTTTTGCGGATTCCAAACGCCGCTCAATGGTGACGGTGGGAACGCAACACTCCGTTTTGAGCCATTCCCGCAAATCGGCGGGCAGATTGGTCATGCGGTCGAAATCGGTCACACCGCGATCCAGCCAGTTCGCGATCTGCGTGGCGCGGAACGCAGGAAATCCTGCCGCCGTTACGGTACTTTTCAGTTGTTCGCGGGGCAAGGATTTAATGTCGATCAATGGTTTGTGTCACCTCTTTTGGAATGAAGCAATGAAGAATCCGTCCGTCCCGTGATACGCGGGAAACAGCGTACGACACCACGCAGGTTCCGACAACACGCTTTCGGGCAACCCGACAAGTGCACGGGGCACAAAATCGGGATGTTCCCGCAAGAACGCCTCGGCAACCGCACCGTTTTCCGCGGGATTCAGCGTGCAGGTGGAATATTGCAGTACACCGCCGTCTTTAACGAGTTTCGCCGCTTCATTCAGTATCTGTAACTGTAAGGAGGGCAGATCTTTTGAAACAGCAGGGTCTTTATAGCGAATCTCGGGTTTGCGGCGTATCACACCGTAGCCCGAACACGGTACGTCACAAATGACGCGGTCAAACCGCCCGTGCATCGCCGCAGGGGTCGGTTGCGACGCGTCACGGCAGACGGTCTGCACAATGGATACGCCGAGCGCCTTAGCGCGCCGTGCCATTTCGTCGCATTTGGCGGCGTATAAGTCACTCGCCACGATCTCACCGCGATCTTCCATATACTGTGCCGTCGTAAACGTCTTACCGCCTGGGGCGGCACACACGTCGGCTACCCGCTCCCCCGCTTTGGCATCGAGTGCCATACAGCAGTATTGCGACGCAAGATCCTGGTGGTAATAGGAGCGCTTCACCCCGTCCCCCATGGCTTGCAACGCCGCCGCATCCAGCACCTCCACGCAATCGGGCGGTGCAGTCGGCACGCGGTACGTTACCCCGGCTTTTTGCAAGGTTGCACAAAAGGTTGCCGTATCGGTCACGAGCGTGTTCACCCGCACGTAGACGGGCGGGGCGTCGTTGATACCTTCGAGCAAGGATACGAGCCGCTCTTCCCCGTACGCCTCCCGCCAAAAGCGGATAAGCGTTTCAGGGCAGGAATACTTCACCGCAAGACCGCGGTCACCCGCAGGCAAACCGTCAAACAGCGTGGATCTGCGGCGGTCGAGATCGCGCAACACGGCGTTGACCATTCCCGCAGCGTAAACTTGCTTCTTCTTCACTGCTTTGACCGCCTCATTCACCGCCGCCGACGCGGGAATACGTTCCATATACAGCAGTTGATACGCCGCCACACGCAGAGTATCGAACACGAAGGGATGCAGTTTTTTGAGCGGTTTGTCCGCACAGGCGGCAAGACACCAATCGAGGGTGATCTGCCGTTCGATCACACCGTATACCAAACGGGTGACGAGTGCTTTGTCTGCCGCCGCAAGATCAGTCTTTCCGAGCATATTTTCCAACAGGATATTGGAATAACTCCCCTCCCGTCGGACGTCGGTCAAAAGGCGTACCGCCCATTCCCGTGCCGTCACGTCAGTCGCGTCTCCTGTTGCCGAGGATCGCAAGCAACCGCAAGAACTGACCGAGTGCAACAAGCATCGCTGCCACATACGTCAGTGCAGCGGCAGAGAGCACTTTGCGTGCGCCGCGCAACTCTTCATCCGAAAGGATACCTTCTGCTTCCAATGCGCGGACGGCGCGGCGGCTGGCGTTAAATTCCACGGGAAGGGTGACCAACTGGAAGAAAAACATAATGAAGAAGCCGAACAGGCCGAGATAGGCCACCGTATAATTTTCGGCGTATGCGCCGATCAACAGACCGACGGCAAACAGCCAAAAGGAGGCGCTCGACGCGAATTGCGTGATCCCCACGATGGAATGGCGCAGTTTCATCGGCGCATATCCTTCGGCATGTTGCAATGCGTGCCCCGTTTCGTGGGCGGCAACACCGACCGCCGCGATGGTTGCCGCGTTGCACACCGGCTCCGACAGGCGGATCACATTGGTTTTCGGATCGAAATGATCGGTCAAACTGCCGCGCGTCGATTCCACAGGTACCGATATTCCGTTATGACGTTGAATGGCACGGCTGGCATCCGCCCCCGTCATCCGCGCGGGGATCTTGCTGTATTTCGCAAAGGTGGATTTCACCTTCACTTGTGCCCACAACGAGAGTAACAGCGCAGGCACCACCAAGATCAAGTAATATACGTCAAAATACGTAACGATCTCTCCTTATCATTCTAAAATCGTGCCGAGGGGCAACGCATGACCGCGTAAGAAGTCTGCCGTTGCCATACGCTTTGCCCCTTCCGCTTGAATTTCCAAAAGGATCAGCGAGGTATTTTCACCGCAAGCGATCGTTAAGGGATCAAACTTTACAACCGTGCCGCACGGTGCGGTTGTCGTGCCGCCGACCGTCGTCTTGTGCACCTTCAACAGTTTGCCTTCACAGCGGCAACTTGCCGACGGCCAGGGATTCAGCCCGCGCACTTGATCATGCAACGCGGCGGCCGGTTTTGTAAAATCCAACGGACAAAGCGATTTGTCCAGCATTGCGGCGTAGGCGGTGGTGGTCTCCCCTTGCTTTTGCGGCTGTAAGGTGCCTGCCGCCAGTGCCGTCAAGGTGTCTGCCAGTACGTCGGCGCCAAGTGTCGAGAGTGCGTCGTGCAGTTCGCCGCCGGTCATATCTTCCGTGATCGGCACGCGGGCGGTGAGCAACATATCCCCCGTATCCAGCCCCGCGTCCATCTGCATCGAGGTCACGCCCGATTCGCTCTCACCGTTCAGCACCGCCCACTGGATCGGCGCGGCACCGCGGTATTTCGGCAGAAGCGAAGCGTGAATATTGATACAACCGTATCGCGGCAAGTCCAGCACGCGTTGCGGGAGCAGGCGTCCGTACGCTACCACCACAAACACGTCCGCATTCTCTGCTTTCAGTTGTTCGTACACCGCCTCATCCTTTAGGGTGGTGGGCTGTAACACGGGCAGGCCGTGTGACAAGGCGCATTCCTTTACAGGAGGCGGCGTCATCTTGTGCCCGCGTCCCTTCGGTTGGTCGGCACGGGTGACCACGAGCGACACCTCGTGTCCTTCCTTCAGCAGGCGTTCCAAGCAAGGCACGGCAAAATCGGGCGTGCCCATAAATACGACTTTCATCTTAAATATCCAGCATCCTTATCACGTGTTCTTTAAAAAGGTGACCGTCCAAATGATCGGTCTCGTGGCAGATGCAACGCGCCACAAGGTCTTCCCCGTTCATATAAAACCATTTGCCGTTTCGGTCCTGTGCTTTCAGTTTCACCTTTTTCGGGCGGCGCGTAACGCCGTATTCCCCGGGACAGGACAGACACCCTTCCTGCTCTTCCTGCGTACCCTTACGATCCACGATCTCGGGATTGACCGCTTCGATCACCCCTTCACCGAAGTTCATAATAAACACGCGGCGCAACACGCCGACCTGCGGTGCCGCAAGTCCCACGCCGTCTGCCTTTTCCAAGGTTTCGGCCATATCGTCGAGCAGTTGCCACAGCCGTTCGTCAAACTCCGTCACGGGACGCGAGATCTTGGCGAGGGTCGGATCGCCCTCTTTTACTATATTGCGCAATGCCACAGCAAATCCTCCTTCAAAATCGAAAAAATTTCTATACGATGCTCACGGGGTCGATATCCACCGTCAGCAAAATGTTTTTGTGTTCCTTTTGGCGGGAAAACGCCGCGAGCAATTCACCGATCATATCCCGTAATGCCTTCGTATTGTTCGCTTTCATCACCAATTTATAACGGTAACGCCCCGATGCTTTCGCTACCAGTGCGGGGGTCGGATCCAACACGATCACGGGAATGCCTTTGTAGGGCCCCGTCACCGCCGCGTGCAACATACGTAAAAACGACTGCATCGCCGCTTCGACCGCCTTTTCCTGCAACCCCGACACCGTAAACACGCACAAGTTGGCATACGGCGGATACCGCATCATACGGCGCGCTTCGATCTCGGTTGCGTAAAACTCTTCGTAATCCTGCCGCGCGGCAAGTTCCACCACGTAGCAATCGGGAGTGTAGGTCTGAATGACGGCGTGCCCCGTCTCATCTCGCCGTCCCGCACGACCGATGACCTGCGTAAGCAGCGCAAACGCGGTTTCAAAACTGCGGTAATCCCCGCCGTACAACGCTTGATCGGCCGATACCACGCCGACCAGACCCACACGCGGGAAATCCAGTCCTTTCGCCACCATTTGCGTGCCGATCATAATGTCGTATTTCCCGGCGGCAAACTCGGAAAACCGTTGTTCATACGCAAAGCGGGACATGGTCGTGTCCGCATCCATACGCAGTACCGACGCTTCGGGGAACATTTCGCGGATCTCGTCTTCCAACCGTTGCGTACCCAGTCCCGCGTACCGCATCTTATCCGACCCGCAGGTAGGACAATGCTGTACTGCCGCCTCGCTGTGTCCGCAGTAATGGCAGACCAAGCGACCGTTCGCACGGTGGTAGGTCAAAGACACACTGCAAAACGGGCAGGTCACTACGTACCCGCAGGAAGGGCAGGTCACGTGTGTGTTGTACCCGCGGCGATTGAGAAGCAGAATGGCTTGCCGTTTGTCATCAAGACAACGGGCAATGCTTTCACGCAGTTGTTCCCCCACCGCACCGCTCAGCGATTCGCCGCGCAGGTCGGCAACCTCTACCGCAGGAAGCGCGGTATTGCCGAAACGGTTTTGCAAGGAATACAGCGTATACCGTCCGCTTTTTGCCGCGTGATAACTTTCGATCGACGGCGTAGCGGAACACAATAGCAACAGCCCCTTGTGATATGCTGCGCGATAACGCGCCACATCCCGCGCGTGGTAGCGCGGATTGGATTCGGATTTGTAGGTGTGTTCCTGTTCCTCATCCATCACGATCAATCCGATGCGTGAAAGCGGTGCGAACACCGCCGAACGCGTGCCGATGACGATATCCGCCTCACCGCGTTTGATGCGTTTATACTCATCCATGCGTTCACCGATGGACAACCCGCTGTGCAGTATCGCCACCCGCGCACCGTACCGCCGCCAAAAGAGGTCAAGCACCTGCGGCGTGAGTGATATTTCGGGTACCAGCACGAGCACTTGCTTGCCGTCTTCCAGCACGCGGTCGATGAGATTCATATACACCTGCGTTTTGCCGCTGCCCGTAACACCGAACAGCAATGCCGCACCGCCCGTATTGCGGCGGTATTGCGAAAGCAGACCGTCGTACACCGCTTGTTGCTCATCATTCAGTGCAGCGGAAGAAATGGGCGGGCGCTCGCTTCCGTTTGCGTGAGGAGAACGAAGCACCTCGCGTTCGTACACCTGGGCAAGTTCTTTTTTGATAAGTGCCTGCAACACCGCGGTCGTGACCCCTGCAAAATAGCACGTCTCTTTGACCGAGGCTTCCCCCGCTTCGCACAGCAAACGCACAACGGCGGCTTGCTTTTGCGTGCAGGCACATTGTTTCAGTGCCTCTTCCGCCGATTCGGGCGGGATGGTAAGACGTACCATGCGCACGGTCGCGTCACTGCCGTTTTGTGCGGCAACGTCGGTACGCAGGAGGTAGCCGCGATCCACCAACTGTTGCGGTAAAGGCGAATCGCTTTCAAGCCCCATCAGTGCCAAAAGACGCGCACGTTCCAATCCGTCCTCATATCCCGCAAGGGCGGTGAGCAAGCGTTTTTCCTCCACCGAAAGGGACGGATCGTCCAACGCATCCACAGTCACCGCTGTGCGGTAGACGGGGGTGAGTTTCATCGAAAAGCCGGTGGGGATCATCGTGTGTACCGCATCAAACACGGTGCAGAAGGTGCGTCCCTTCATCCACACGGCAAGTCCCAGCAATTCCTCATCCAACAGCGGCGTACTGTCCAACACCGCGCACAGCGGCTTTAAACGGTCCACTTCCGCCGCGGTGTCCACTTCCATCACCACGGCTTGTCGTTTGCGGTTACCGCCGCCGAACGGCACCACCACACGACATCCGCGTTCGATCGGCCAAAACTCTTCGGGAACGGTGTAACTGTACAACTTATCGAAATGGAAGGATGCCTGTTCCACAGCCACTTTTACTACGTGCGGCAGATACACCGTCATCCCTCCCGTTTTCAATCATAGGTTTAGGCTGGCGGGAGTTGAACTCTTTACGCCTGCAAAAGGAACATTTTCGGTGATAGATCGCCTCAAAACTTGAAATACGGGAGTATTCCTGCATTTTTCGGCTTCCTCTCACGCAAAAATTTTCTCTTTTGCAGGTCGGAGAGTTTCTGCCCGTCGCATTTGTTTATGCGGCGAAGCGCGAATTTGCCGCAAGGCTGTCGCCTTGCCAAAATGAGCGCAAAGCCGCGTGAATAAAGGCGCGGCAGAAACCGCAAATAGTTCGACTCCCGTCAGCCAAACCGTGTATTCTTTTCTCAAATCCCCTCCGTCGGCTTCGCCGACAGCTCCCCTTGTATCTTCAAGGGGAGCCAACGTATTCTTCAACTGCGCAGTTTTACCTTAATGCGACAGCCCCTTTAAGTTCATTCCTTACACGGGATGCACTTTCTGTGCTTCGTCCGCGTGCTTGCCGTCAATACCGTACTTGGCATTACGGCGCTTTTCAAAGAATTTCTCCGCCACGTTGCCGAACTGCGCGTACGTGAGGACGTCCTCCTCCTGCTCGTACCACTGCGCCATCTTCTGACGCATTTCGTCCAGTTCGTCCTTCAAAAGGTCTGCGGGACGGCAATCGATCGGCTCTTCGTCGCCAATGATCTTCTTACGGAATTCGGGATCGATCGCGACGGGCGGCTTGCCGTATTCCCCGCGCACCAGACCACGGAATTCCTTAGTGACCATCTTATAACGCTCACCCATAATAACGTTGTACACCGCCTGCGTACCCACGATCTGGGAAGACGGGGTGACCAGCGGCGGGTAGCCGGCATCGGCACGCACGCGCGGCACTTCTGCCAACACGTCGTCGAGTTTGTCCTCTTTGCCTGCCTGCTTCAACTGGCTGAGCAGATTCGAAAGCATACCGCCCGGCACCTGATAGATCAAAGCGTTGACATCCGCCTTCATGATCTTGGAACTGAGCAGACCGCTTTCCAGATACTTGATACGCAACGGTTCGAAATCTGCCGCCACTTCATTGAGTTGCACCAGGTCGAGCCCCGTATCGTAGGGCGTACCCTGCAACGCCGCCACCATGGATTCGGTTGCGGGATGGGACGTGCCGAGCGCAAGCGGAGACAGCGCGGTATCGATCACATCGGCACCGGCTTCCACCGCCTTCATCAACACCATATCGGCCAGACCGGCAGTAAAGTGCGAGTGCACCTGTACAGGGATCTTGACCGTCTCTTTGAGCGCTTTCACGAGATCGTAGGTGGCATAGGGAGTCAAAAGGCCCGCCATATCCTTCACGCAGATCGAGTCGGCGCCCGTGTTCTCAAGTTCCTTCGCGTAATTCACGAAATACTCGATATCGTGCACGGGGCTGACGGTATAGGACATCGCCACTTGCACGTGCGCGCCTTCCTCGGCACGCGCCGCCTTGATGGACGTCTCCAGATTGCGGATATCGTTCAAAGCATCGAAAATACGAATGATATCGATACCGTTTGCCACCGACTTCTGCACAAAATACTTGACCACGTCGTCCGCATAGTGACGGTAGCCCAGCATATTCTGACCGCGGAACAACATCTGCAGTTTGGTCTTGGGCATTTCACGGCGCAAGAGACGCAAACGCTCCCACGGATCTTCATCCAAGAAACGCAAGCAAGCGTCAAACGTCGCACCGCCCCAACACTCAAGCGAGTGGAAGCCCACTTCATCCAGTTTGCGAAGAGCGGGCAACATTTCTTCGGTGGTCATACGCGTCGCGACCAACGATTGATGCGCGTCACGCAAAATGGTATCGGTAATTCCAACCTTAGCCATAATTATCCTCCTCAGTTCAGCGTCACCAACAGCGCACCCGAATCCACCGAATCGCCTTTGCGTACCGCAACAGAACCCACCACGGCATCACGCGGTGCCATGATCTCATTTTCCATCTTCATCGCCTCGAGCATCACGAGCACGTCGCCCTTCTTGACCGACTGACCCGCGCTGACGCGCACGTCCAAGATGGTGCCGGGCATCGGCGCATTCACGGGTTCACCGCCTGCCGCCGCAGGAGCAGCAGGAGCCGGTGCGGGAGCCGCCGCTTCGGGTGCGGGAGCCGCCGCAGGAGCAGGGGCCGCCGCAGGAGCCGCCGCAGGAGCCGGAGCAGGAGCCGCAACAGGTGCGGCAACGGGAGCCGCCGCGTCTGCCGCGACCTCCTCAACCACAACGTCGTACGCTTTGCCGTTAACAGTCATGTGAAAACGTTTCATATCTATATCATCCTTTCGTTCGGTATCGATTACAAGCGAATGTTCGCGTGTTTACGCGGCAGGTGGGTCACCCGTTTGCCTGCCAACATGGTGAGATACGCAATCAATTTGTCGCGGGTCTCGGCAGGCTCGACCACGTCGGACACCCAGCCCTTTTCCGCCGCGGTCGTAACCGCACATTCGGTCGCCGCATACTCTTTTGCCAACGCGGCACGTTCGGTCGCGGGATCGGTCATAGCCGCCAGACGATCCTGCCACAGCAGTTCCACTGCCGTTTCGGGTGCAAGCGGAGAGACCGTAGCCGCAGGCCACGCGAGCACCGCGTCCGCCCCTGCCGACTTGCCTGCCAGCGCGATATACACCGCACCGTATGCGCGACCGGTGATGACCGACACCTTCGGTGCGGTGATCTCCGCATACGCCTGCGAAAGTTTTGCCGCACAATTGAGGCAGCAGAAACCTGCCGCGTCCACGAAGGTCACGACCGGCAACGAGAAGGCATCGCACACACGCACGAACCGAGCCACGGCGGCGCATTCCTTCTCCAGCACGTCCGCCGAAAGGGTGACCATACCGCAAGGTGCGCCGTCCAAACGAGCAAACGCCGTATGATCGGAAAGTTTCAACAGCGAGCCGCTGTCCGCCGTCATCGTCGCCGCATCGTCCGAAACACCGCCTGCCGTGCATTCAAACACAGCGGGCGTTGCCAAATTGTTCTGCGGCAAATAGGACAGCACTTCGCGCGCCGTCTCGATTGCCTTCTTATCGCAACAAACGGTGATATCCGCTTCGGCAGAGGTGCCGACCGTGAGATAATAATCCGCTTCTTCCGCACGGATCACCACGTCCGCCGCCGCCGCGATCAACGCCGCCGAACCGACGCACGCCCCCGCGACCACCGCGATCTGCGGCACGACGCCCGACAATTCGTGACTGCGACGCAAAATATCCGCGATGGCATCCATCGCATCCACGCCTTCACCCAAACGGGCACCGTCACTGTCAAATACCGCCACCAGCGGAGCGCCGTTTTGCGCCGCCAGTTCATACACCTTCGCGATCTTTGCCGCTTGCTCACGACCGATCGCACCGTTCACAACGGTACGGTCTTGCGCATACGCGTACGCAGGCACACCGTCCACACAACCGAAGCCGGTGACCACACCCGCTTCCTGCATAAGGCGGTCGGTTTCCACAAAAGTATCCGCATCAAACAGCGCAACCAGCCGTTCGCGCGCAGACATAACTGCTTGACCACTCATATCCTGATCCTCCTACTTTTCTACAACAGAGCGCCCATGCCACCGCACAGATGACATTTCGCACCAATCAAAGTCAGTATACCATTATTTCCTCAAAAAAACAACCCTTTTTGCACAAAAAAAGAAACTTCTTTTGCAACCTCAAACAGTCAGGTAAGGGCGCCATTCCTCCAACCGCTTTTCACCGATACCTTGTACGTTTACGAGTTCGTCCACCGAAGAAAACGGACCGTACTCATCGCGGTAATTCAATATCCGCTCGGCAAGCGTGGCACCTATGCCGTCCAGTTGCATCAGTTCTTCCGCCGTCGCCCGATTCAGTGAGATCCTGCCGTCCGCACTCTCCCCTGTCTGCGTCGTTGTCGTTTCATTCACGGTCGTCCCGCTTTGGTACGTAACGGACGGCGGCGCAAATTCAGGCACGTCACTCCACGCGACCAACACGACCGCTACCAGCAACACCGCCATAATGCCGAACAACCACCACTCTCTGTGTTCTTTTTCCACCGTCCTTCACCCCTTTTTTTGCAATCAGTGACAGTATACATGATTTTCTTGCTATTTTCAACCTTTACTTTTCGGTCAGCGTGTGATATAATGGTAAATGATTTTTATTTTGAGAGGTTACGACTATGTCTGAAAATACGGTCACGGCCCATATTGAACAGGCCACCGCCCTTATGAATGAAGGTAAGCCCGCCGAAGCACGGGAAGAACTCCGCGCCGCACTCGCATTATCCGAACAAGAATGCGGTGCCGACCATCCCGACACCCTGACGTTGGTAAGCGATCTTTCGGTATACTGCGGCGCCCTGGGGGATTATGAGGAAGCGTTGTCACTCGCCCTGCGTGCCGCCGACGGACGTGCCGCCGCGCTGGGTGACACTCATCCCGATACCCTTTCGGCACGGCACAACGCCGCACACGCACTGTTCTGTCTGGGACGTGCCGAAGAGGCGATCGTGCTGGCCGAGCAGGTGCTGAAGCACCGTCCCGCAGGCGACCCGTTGGCCCTGCAGGCGATGATGAATCTTGCGGCTTGTTACGGTAGCGCCGGTCGTGTGGACGAGGCACTTGCTACCTACGAAAAAGCCCTCACGTTGCAGATCAAATTGCAGGGCGAGCGCCATCCCGAAACACTGACGTCGATGCGTGGTCTCATCAATATGTACCGCAGTGCGGGACGTACGGACGACAGCGTGCGTATGGCCAAACGTCTGCTTGTGTTGTGTGACGAGCAATTCGGCAACACTGCCGCCGTTACGGTAGAAGCGATGCAGAATCTTGCCGCCTGCTATGCCGCACAGAGCAAACACGAAAAAGCCGTAAAACTGCTCGATCAGGCATTGGAATGTCAGGATCAAACGCTGGGCGAAGGTCATCCGGAAACGGCGGTGACCAAAAACAGCCTTGCGGTCAACTACGTGGCGATGGGGCAACCGCAAAAGGCATATACCCTTTTTGCCGAGGTGCTCGAGCAACAGACCAAATCGTTTGGGGAAGAACATCCTTCCGTGGCCGATGCGTTGCAAAACCTCGCCTTCTGCTGTGTGGAAAACAACCGTGCAGACGAGGCACTGCGTCTCTATCGCCGTCTTCTGGACTTGAAGACCAAACTGTTCGGTAAGGAATCCGAAACCACCCTGCACACCATGCAAGACCTTGCCATGCAGTATTTGATGTGCGGGCAGACCGAAAAGGGCTACGCACTGGCCAAAGAAGCGCTGACGCTCACCGAGCAGTTACACGGTGCGGGCAGCGCCGAGGCCCTTGCCGCCGCCGAGATGCTGGCGGATTGCTACCGCAGTGAGCGCCGCGACGAGGAAGCCGCCGCCGTTTTGAAAGAGGCCCTTGCCGCCGCCGAAGGCAAAACGGAGGGACCGGAAACGGTACACACCGTCTTGAAACTCGCCGCCGTCTACTACGACACGCAAAACTTTGATGAAGCGTGGCGCTTGTCGGAACAAGCGGCTGAAGTGGCGCTGGCGGTGCTCGGTGAAGACCATCCCGGCACGCTCAACACAATGAACATTCTGTACAGCAGTTGTGTACAGCTTGAAAAATACGAACGCGCCCGCGATGTGGCGGCACGCTGTCTGGCATTGCGCGAAAAGGCGCTCGGCGAGGCTCACCCCGACACCATTGCTACGATGCAACATTTGGCGGATATCGAAAACGAGCTGGACAACCCCGCCCGTGCGGTGGAACTGGTACAGGCGGTGCTCGCCCGTATGCGTAAAGCGGGCGAAAAGAAGGAAGATGAGTTTGAGCGCGTGTGGCACAATCTCGCCTACTATGCCTTCTGTGCCGAGCGGTATGACGCGGTGATCGAAGCGGGCCGTGCCATGCATAAGATCGCGACCAAACGTGCGGAACGCACCTTCCCCGCCGCGATCGCTTTGCAGATCATTGCGGACGGTCAAAACGGATGCGGACAGTACGGCGAGGCCCGCCGCACCGCCGAAAAGGCGCTTGCCATCGCCCGCGATACCGCACCGAACGACGGCGCGATCTCGCAGTTTTGCTGTACCCTCGCGGATGCCTGCTTCGGCGAAGGCGACGTTGCCGCCGCCCGCGAAGCCGCCGAAGAATGCGTACGTCTGTGCGCGACCGCTTTCGGCGCGGAGGACGAAGCCACCCGCGATGCGCGCCGTTTTGCCGAAAAATTCCGTTAAAGGAGAAAAGTTATGCCCATTAAAATTGCCGATAATCTCCCCGCCGCCAAGGTGCTCGAATCGGAGAATATCTTTGTTATGACCGAAAATCGCGCACAGCATCAGGACATTCGTCCGTTGCGTATCGTGATCTTAAATCTGATGCCCACCAAGATCGAGACCGAAACACAACTGCTCCGCTTGCTCGGTAACAGCCCGTTGCAGGTGGACGTAGATTTGATGCAAACGGCAACGCACATCTCAAAGAACACGTCAAAGGAACATTTGTTGGAATTCTACCGTACCTTCGATCAGTTAAAGCACAACCGTTACGACGGCATGATCATTACGGGTGCGCCGGTGGAGACCTACGAATTTGAAAGCGTGGACTACTGGGAAGAATTGAAAGAGATCATGGACTGGTCACGGGAAAACGTGTATTCCACCCTGCACATCTGTTGGGGTGCCCAAGCGGGGCTGTACCATCACCACGGTGTGACCAAACACATGTTGCCGAAGAAGTTATCGGGTATCTTCCGTCACCGCCCGCTCGACCCTCTGCATCCGCTGTTGCGCGGGTTTGATGAGGTGTTCAACATGCCGCATTCCCGCTATACCGAAGTGTCGGTGGACGATATCCGAAATAACCCCAACCTGCAACTGCTCGCCGTTTCCGAAACCGCCGGTGTGGCACTGGTCGCCACCGCCGATGCGCGGCAAGTGTTTATCACGGGGCATTTTGAATACGACCGCATGACTCTCGCAGGGGAATACACGCGCGATCAACGGCGCGGCATCGATCCTGAGATCCCGCAAAACTACTTCCCCGCCGACGATGCGGAAATGCTTCCCCCGATGACCTGGCGCAGTCACGCCAATCTGCTGTTTTCCAACTGGCTGAACTACTTCGTCTATCAGCAGACTGAATTCACGTGGATCGACGCCCCTGCGGATAGGGTGAGTGTATGACGGTCGTATTACTCACTGCCCTCGGCGTGGGCGGCGCGACCGTCATCGGCGCACTGTTAGGGTTTATCTTCAAGAAGACATCCCACGCATTCAGCGATATCGTGCTGGCGTTTGCCGCCGGCGTGATGTTGGCGGCGGCGGTGTGCGGGTTGATCCTCCCCTCGCTCGAATACGGCGGGAACCTTTCACTGCTCGTTACGGTGGCGGGCATCTTTTGCGGGGCGCTGTGTGTCAATCTTATTGATAAATTGGTCCCGCACCTACATCGCTTGACAGGGACCGATCAGGAAGCGCACCCCGAAAAAAGCGCGCAGTTAAACCGTATTCTGCTGTTCGTCATCGCCATTGCGATCCACAACCTGCCCGAAGGTATTGCCGCCGGTGTGGGTTTCGGCACGGGTAATACCGCCGAAGCGTTGACTGTTGCCGGCGGTATCGCTCTGCAAAACGTGCCCGAAGGCATGGTCGTTATCGCGCCGATGCTCGCGGCGGGCATCTCCCCCGTGCGCACGCTGTTGATCGCCGCGGCAACGGGATTGATCGAGGTGCTCGGCACCTTGCTCGGGTATTTTGCGGTATCGCTCTCGGCGGCGGTGTTGCCGTTTGCACTGGCATTTGCAGGCGGTACGATGCTGTACGTCATCAGTGACGAAATGATTCCCGAGACCCACGCCCACGGCTGCGAACGCGGCGCAACCTATTCCCTGCTGGTCGGTTTTTGTATTATGTTGATTTTTGACGTATTGTTAGGGTGACAAAAATGTTAGAACTGTTTTGGACGTTTTTTAAGATCGGTCTGTTTACCTTCGGCGGCGGCTATGCCATGATCGCCACCGTACGTGAAACGGTGGTACAGAATAAGAAATGGCTGACCGAAGAAGAGTTTTTAGAGATCATCGCCATTGCGGAATCCACCCCCGGCCCCATCGCCATCAACATGGCGACCTACGTGGGATATAAGCGGCGCGGGGTGCGCGGCAGTACCTTCGCTACCCTCGGCGTGGTGTTGCCGTCGCTTATCATCATTTTTATCATCTCGCTGTTTTTGGATGCGTTTATGAAAAACCGTTTCGTCGCATATGCATTTAACGGTATTCAGTGCGCGGTGGCATTTCTCATCATTCGCGCCGGCTGGGGTCTGCTGCAAAAGGTGCCGCGCCGCCCGTTGCCGCTCATCACCTTCGGTGCGGTGTTCTTGCTGATGATCTTGTTCGATCTGTTTGCCGTACAGTTCAGTTCGGTGTTCTTCATTTTGATCGGCGGCATTATCGGTATCGTTGCCTACGCGCTTCTTGGAAAGCAGGAGGTGGAAGAATGATCCTTCTTACCTTATTTTTAGAATTTTTCAAGATCGGTCTGTTCACCTTCGGCGGCGGTTTCGCCATGATCCCGTTGGTGGAAGAAACCGTTTTGAAGCACGCGTGGCTCACCGAATCGCAGTTTTACAACTTCATCGGCGTGTGTGAATCCACCCCCGGTCCCATCGCCATTAATATGGCGACTTACGTGGGCGCGGTGCAGGGCGGTATTCTCGGCAGTGTTATTGCCACGTTCGGTGTGGTACTCCCGTCGTTTTTGATCATTCTGCTCATTGCGTCGGTGATGAGATCCTTCACCGACACCCGCGTGTTTCGCGGATTCATCCGCGGTGTGCAACCTGTGATCGCCGCACTCATTCTCTCCACGGGTCTGTTGCTGTTGGCAAAAGCCGTGGGGTACGCAGGCCTCACCGCGTTTGCATTCAACCCCGTGTCCGTTGTCATTTTTGCGCTGTTAGTGGGTATATATTTCCTGCTGTTAAAAGTGTGGAAAAAGCTCTCCGCCATTCAGTTGATCCTGATCTCCGCCGTACTCGGTATCGCGGTATCCCTGTTGTTTGAGGTGTGCGGCTATGGCAGATAAACTGAAGATCGCCCTCTTGCAGATCGCCCCCACGGGTACGCTCCTCGGGAATTTGGAAAAAGGTATACGCTGTTGCCGCGAAGCCAAAGAAAAGGGCGCAGACATTGCACTGTTTCCCGAAATGTTCAGTTGCGGTTACGATATCTACGACCGTCCGCCCGTCGTGTGGCAACAGGATGCGATCGACGCGCACGGTGACTTTGTTTCAACGTTCGGTAAACTTGCAGCCGAACTGTCGATGGCGATCGGCATCACCTTGCTTGAAAAGCAAGACGGTCTCCCCCGCAACACGCTCGTGCTGTTTGACCGTTTCGGCCGCCGTATGCTGACCTACGCCAAAGTGCACACCTGCGATTTCGGTGCGGAACGTGACCTTGCAGGCGGCGACGGTTTTCACGCCACGGTACTGGATACGGCGATCGGGTTCGTCGCCGTGGGCGCTATGATCTGCTATGATCGCGAATTCCCCGAAAGTGCACGTATCTTGATGTTGCAGGGGGCGGAACTCGTATTGGTACCGAACGCCTGCCCGATGGAGATCAACCGTCTTTCTCAACTGCGCGCCCGCGCGTATGAAAATATGATGGCGATCGCCACCTGCAACTATCCCGTGAGCGTGCCCGATTGCAACGGCGGCTCGTCGGTGTTCGACGGTGTGGCGTACCTGCCCGAACTCACGGGTTCCCGTGACACCTGCGTTCTGCAAGCAGGTGAAGACGAGGGTATCTACCTTGCGGAATTGGATATTGAACAGTTGCGCCGCTACCGTGCCGAAGAGGTGCACGGCAACGCCTATCGCCGCCCTGCACTGTACAGAGCATTACTGGACACCACCGTTCATCCGCCGTTCGTGCGAGACGATAAAAGGAGATATGAATGATGTATAATATTTCTTTGGGAAAAAGCGATCTGTCGGTACCGACCGTCGCGGTCGGTTGTATGCGTTTCGGTGATAAGTCGGTAAAGGAAGCGGAAGCACTTTTGGACGTCGCGTTGGCGCACGGTGCCAATTTCTTCGACCATGCCGACATCTACGGTGCGGGAAAAAGTGAAGAGGTGTTTGCCGCAGCACTGACTCCCGCACGGCGCGAGCAGGTGTTGATCCAGACAAAATGCGGCATCGTGCCGGGTAAAATGTTTGATTTTTCCTATGACCATATCGTAACGTCGGTCGAAGGCAGTTTGAAACGGCTCGGCACCGATTACGTCGACGTGTTGCTTCTGCACCGTCCCGACACCTTGATGGAACCTGAAGAGGTGGCTCGCGCGTTTGATAAACTGAAGTCCGAAGGCAAGGTGCACCACTTCGGCGTGTCCAATCAAAACCCCTCGCAGATGCAGTTGTTGCAAAGTGCGCTGGATATGCCGCTCGTAGTGAATCAGTTGCAGTTCGGTGTGATGCACACCCCCATGCTGCAGTCGGGCTTCAACGTCAATATGTGCAACGAAGCGGGTATCAACCGCGACGGCGGTGTGCTGGATTTCTGCCGCTTGAATAAGATCACCATTCAGCCGTGGTCGCCGATGCAATACGGTTTCTTCCAAGGTTGCTTCGTGGATAACGCGCAGTTCCCCGAATTGAACGCCGCGATGGACGCGATGGCGGAAAAATACGGTGTCAGCAAGACTACCCTCGCCTTCGCGTGGATCCTGCGCCACCCCGCCCATATGCAACCCGTAACGGGCACCACCACCCCCGCGCGTCTGGCAGATTGCCTCGCGGCGACAAACGTCACCCTCTCGCGTGAGGACTGGTACGCGATCTACCAAGCGGCAGGGAACGTGCTACCGTAATTCGAAATAAAAAAGAGGAACGGGCAGTTGCCCATTCCTCTTTCTTGGTCCGAGTGACAGGACTTGAACCTGCGGCCTCTTGACCCCCAGTCAAGCGCGCTACCAGCTGCGCCACACCCGGATATGTTCTTGCGAACAGCCAATATAATATCATCTTTATCCGCGTTTGTCAACCCCTTTTTTACATTTCTTTCTAAGGTTTTTCGGCAAAACAAACCACCCGTATGCAGTGCGCTTGCTCAAAGAAAGTCCCGTCAACCGATGCGACCTATATGCCAACAGACGAACAGCACTTTACAGTGTCGGTAGATGTGGAAATAAGCAACATGTTTTTTGCGTGGGTGTGCGGTTTCCGCAAACGTGCCGTAATTGTTAGCCCGCCCGACGTTGTAAAAGAGTTTCAACAGTTCCTTTTGGATATTCAAGAACGATATAGGTAAAGCAGTTGATTCTTGGAGAAGAACCTTCTATTTAAGTATATGTGAAATATTCTCCCGAAAATAAAATCTCTTTAAAAATCGAACAAATTACAAAAAACCAGTAACTGTATACCTGCAATTATATAAAATCTTGTGTTTGATGGTTGATTGTGGTAAAATAAGATATGTGCAAAAGGATAATACTGCATATAAAAAAGTCGTGTTTATTGCTAAACGCATACATAAATTTGTTGAAACGACTAGTGTCATCGATGTAGGCGTACAAATTGTTCAGTAGTTTTTAGTGTCCATCATTTTAGATGCATATACAAAAGTTACGAAATCCACGTATGGAAAAGGAGAATGCTAAATGAAAAAGTTTATATCGATTCTATTGGCTTTGGTTTTACTAGTGTCGACATTTCCTTTCTCTAGTGTTGTTGCTGCAGAAGCAACAACCGATGATGAATGGAATGGTCCGGATTATTCTGATCTGACTGTTAATCAATATATGTCTATGATCTTGTTAAACCATAATTACAATGGTGTTCAGGCAGGAGATGAAACCAATGCACAACACCAACTTAATTATTATTTGGATTTGGATAATCATAGTTTCACAAAAATGTATGTTGATTTATGCAGAGAAAATAATGCTTTCATGACAAGCGTTGCTTCCTGGGAGTTGTTAACTTTTGATCCAGCTAATATGACTGAAGATATGTTGGATGAAAAGGGATATTACACAGCAATTATCTTGAATATCCTTAATGCCGAAATGAATAGTAGCGACTTGCTTGAAACGTTAAATAATGATTTTGGAAAGACGCAGTTGTCAATTAACAAAGGTATTGTTTCATTGATGAAAGAAATAAAAAATGTTGATCTTGAAGCAAATGCCTTAAAAAGCCTGAAATTATCTTCTCTTACAGAAGGCGAGAAAACTGAACTTCTAACAAGGTTGGCACAGGATAAAGTAAGTAAGGCACAATTGGATTATTTGGGTAAAGGTATGTCCTTTGTTACGGATGCTCTGGGCGTTTGTACGACAGCCGAGGAAATTTCTAAAACATTGTGTTCTTACATTATGATTATGCAATTAGGGCAAGAGGTAGAGGCTGTTCTTGCCGCACTGTATAATAACTGTCCATCGTCTAACGTTGCAATGAAAGCTGCGTTGTATGATATATATAATGTTTGCTCTTCTGATTTTAAGGCAGCGATTATAGGAATGGGAGAAGCAGGAACACAGATTGCTAGCTATTCATTTTCTAAAATTGTTGGTGATGTCTGGAAAGGTTGCGTACAAGGCATAGCAGGTGGCTTTGTAGGCGGATTATTAATAGGACAAGTCATAGGCAAATCCATTTCTAATTTCTGCTTTTCGAGCGATGCACTTATTGAACAGTACTATATTATGAGTGCTATGGTCGATTTTGAGGAATTGATGATAGATACCGTTATTACTCTGGGAAATGCCTATAGAAGCACAGAAAGTGCAAGCGATGCAGATAATTTTATTCAGTCTATAAAAATGCTGCTTTCTGCATATATACTTGACTGTGATTATGTATATAGTTTTGTGGATATAGCGCAGAACGGAAATATATTTGTTGCTCCAAATGATAAAACAGTTTCCGAGTGTAAAGAATTGACAGTTTGGTTTAAAGCTACTCTTAAGTGGCAATGTCAATACCTGACAAGCATTGAAGGATATCGGTATATATATGAATATGATGCACCATCTGCGTACAATGACTTATTTGTAAATGTCGAAGATACTACAACCAGTACACCGGCGTATGACAAAAATGTTGAACCGGTGCGAATCTCTGCGATCACCATTAGTCCTACTGAAATCTCGGCGTTCGAGTATAGGGAAGAAAATGACGGAACCCTTACTATAACAAGTGGAAATCCGTGGATTTCAGGTGATATAACCCTACCAACAAGTATTGCTGGCAGTACCATTAGTCGGATATCAGCAAATGCCTTTGAGAACTGCACCTCATTAAAATCAGTGGTTGTTCCTTCAAGCGT
>CAZESL010000008.1:0-32541 GCA_964515215.1 uncultured Eubacteriales bacterium | reverse complement strand
GATAAAACATAGATTTTTGGTAGGTGCTTTATAAATAGTCTATATGATTCGGCATGATCACATGTTTTTCCACGGCAATATGCGCGTGCGATACGTTCATCCGCTCAATACATCCGTCCAATATTTTTCCGTATGCGGATAGTTTCATCTGCGGTGCGTCGAAATCGCCGCCCCCTACGATCTTTCCAAGTAAACACTTCTTATCCTTTACACATATCGTCAAAAAATACATTCCCGGGCAACTGTAATCGTACCCCTTTAACCGATTCGGTTTTCTTTTCGGCAACATATCTCTCACCCGAGCCAGTTGCGGTCGGTTTCGTAGTTGCGGGGGCGTTGCATCAACGCCGCCAGCGCCTCTTTGGGTGCCATATTCTCGTAGCAAATGCGGTAGCATTGTTCCGAAATGGGGAGTTCCACCCCATAGCGTTCGGCGAGCGTGCGGGCGGCGGCGACCGCCAGATACCCTTCCACCGTACCGACTTTTTGAATGGCTTCGGCGGGGGACATCCCCTGCCCGATCAAAATACCCGCGCGGCGGTTGCGGGAGTGCATACTGCCGCAGGTCACGATAAGGTCACCCATACCCGACAGACCCGCAAACGTCTCGGGACGTGCGCCCATCGCCACACCGAGCCGCGCGATTTCCGACAGACCGCGGGTCATCAACGCCGCTTTGGCGTTGTCGCCCATATCCAGACCGTCCGCAATACCCGCTGACAGCGCAATGACGTTTTTCATCGCACCGCCGAGTTCCACACCCACCATATCGGTGTTGGCGTAGATGCGGAAAGTGGGATTCATCAAGATCTTCTGCACCTCTTCGGCGGTGGCGGCGTCTGCCGCCGCACTGACCACCGACGTCGGCACCGCGCGCGCCACTTCTTCGGCGTGAGAGGGACCCGACAACACCGCCACCCGCACCGCGGGCAACATTTCGGTCAAAAGATCGCCGAACAAGCGATTGCTTGCGGCGTCGATGCCTTTGCCTACGTTGACAAGCAGAGCGCCTGCGGGTAAAACGTCCGCCAGTTTCTTCGCCATCTCACAAATCGCAAAGGACGGCACGGCGAGGATCACCAAGTCCGCGCCTTTAACGCAGGCGAGATCGTCGGTCATATCGATATGCGGAGACACCGCCACACCCGGCAACAGTTTTTTGTGTTGCCCGTGACGGCGAATGGAATCCAGTTCTTCAGGGAACGCCGACCACAGCGTCACGGCGTTTCCGTGACGGTACGCCATGATTGCCAGTGCCGTACCCCAACCGCCGGCACCCAATACCACAACGTTGGCCATGGGATCACCCCTCCTTTTTTCCAAACGAGAGTTTACGCTCACATCCCCCGGCGATACGCTGAATATTACCGTGATGCATAATGAACAGGATCGCCACCACGATAGTGGTCATCACCAAGGCAAATACGATGGTACCCGTACTGTCACCGTCGACAAGCCAACGGAGAAGCCACGTGGCGGGGATCGCGGTTGCCGCCCCGCAGAGCGAACCCAGCGACACCATGCGTGAGCACGCCACCACCGCGATGAACACGACCACCACGGCAAGTGCCACCCGCCAGTCGGTCACGATCAGCATACCAAGCCCGACCAGCACGCCCTTGCCGCCGCGAAAACCGAAGAACACGGGGAAGGTATGACCGAGGGTGCAAAACAACCCCGCGACATACTGTCCCGCCATACGCGCCTCATCTTGTGACAACACGGGCGGCTCCGCCCCTGCTTGCACACGGCTCCACGCCCACGCAAGAAGCAAGCCGCCGAGCCACGCGGACAACACACTTTTTCCCACGTCACCGAGCGTCGTCCACACCGCGGGACGACTGCCCAGCGTGCGAAGCACGTTGGTCATCCCCGCGTTGCCGCTGCCGACATCGCGGATATCCTTATCTGCCACCGCGCGGGTGATCAAAATAGCACTGCTGATACTGCCGAAGAGATACGCCGCCACAGCCGCCGCCAACAGGTACGGCCAATACGGCAACAAATTCACAAACATACCGTCAATCCTCTCGCTCACGAATGATGAACCGAATGGGTGTACCTTCCAGACCAAACGTCTCGCGGATCTGATTTTCCAGATACCGCTGATAGGAGAAGTGGAACAACTCCGCGTTGTTCACGAAGAACACGAAGGTGGGCGGGCAGGTGCTCGCCTGCGTCACGTAGTAGATCTTCAGCCGCTTGCCCTTATCAGTGGGCGGCTGTACGCGGGCGGTCGCCAATGCCAACAGATCGTTCAGCATACCCGTCGCAATGCGGGTGCAGTTTTGCTGATACACATAGTTGATCAGTTCAAACAAGCGCGGCAGACGCTGTCCCGTTTTGGCAGAGATGAAGATGAACGGGGCATACGACATAAAGCTGAAATCGTTTTCCAGTTGTTTACGCATCACCGTCATGGTCTTATCGTCTTTTTCCACCGCATCCCACTTGTTCACCGCGATGATGCAGGCTTTGCCCTGCTCCTGCGCGAGGCCCGCCACCTTGCTGTCCTGCTCGGTGAACCCCACCGTGCCGTCCAGCATAATGACGCACACGTCCGCGCGTTCGATCGCCATCTGCGCACGCAGTACGCTGTATCGTTCCACCTCGTCGTCTACGCGGCTCTTGCGGCGAAGCCCCGCCGTATCCACAAACACGTAGTTGCCGTACTCGTTCTTCACTTCGCTGTCGATCGCGTCGCGGGTGGTGCCCGCAATATCCGATACGATACTGCGCTCTTCCCCCGTAATGGCGTTCACAAGCGAGGATTTGCCCGCGTTGGGACGGCCGATGACCGCCACGCGGATAACGTCTTCCTCCTCCGCCTCTTCGGTGGCGGGGGGCAGATGCTCCATCACGGCGTCGAGCAGATCACCCGTGCCGTGACCGTGCACCGAGGACACGGCGATCGGATCACCGAGCCCCAGATTGTAAAATTCGTAAAATTCTGCCGGCAGGTCACCCACGCGGTCGCACTTGTTCACACACAGCACCACGGGTTTGCCGCTGCGCTGGAGCATGACCGCCACATCCATATCGTTCGCGGTGACACCCGCCGTCACGTCGGTCACCAACACGATGACCTCTGCCTGCTCGATCGCCAGTTGCGCCTGATGCCGCATATGCGACAAGATCACGTCGTCGGCGCGCGGTTCAATACCGCCCGTATCCGCCAGCATAAAGGTGCGCCCATCCCATTCACACGGCGCAAATAAGCGGTCACGCGTGACACCGGGAGTGTCCTTCACGATCGCCAAACGCTGGCCGATCAATTTATTAAACAAGGTGGATTTGCCCACGTTGGGGCGTCCTACGACCGCCACGACCGGCCGTCCTCCTGCTATAGCCATATTCTCAACCTCCTTAGGCTTACCCTAACAACACCCGTAAAAAGTCCGCGCCGTCGCCGTCGTTGACGGTGAGCGGCATACCCAGTGCCGCCGCCACTTCGTCGGGTGTGGTATCGTCCAAAAACATATCGCCTTCCCGCCTGAGCATACAGCGTGGGACGGTCACTTCATCCGCGGGAATATCCCGCAACTGTTCGATCAGATCGCCGCCCGTGATCAGACCCGCCACGGTGATACGCTCACCGAAAAAGCGGTTGACCACCGTTTTCACCTCTGCCTGCAAAGCGGGGAATTTCGCTTTTGCCGCGGCAACCAATTCCTCCATCAGCGGGGTTGCCGACACGCCCGTTGCCACCACCAGACGGCGGGTACGGGTGAGTTCCTCCGCCTCTTCCAAGGCGGCGTAAAATTCCTCACGCATCAGGGCGATCATGCCCACACCGTTTTCGAGTTGCAGGAAATCGCCGTAACGGTCTGCCGCAGGGATCGGCAAGCCCGCCGTAAGATAGAATTCATCCGACGGGAAGAACACACGATGCCCGTGTTCCGCTTCCAGGCGGTCCGCCATCCCCTCCATCCGCGCGATCACGTCGGCCGCTTCCTCACGGGTAAAGGGTCGAAGCGGGGTCAGCCCTTCGCGAAATTTCGTAAGTCCCACAGGCACCGCCGCCACCGACTGCACCGCAGGGAACAGCCGTGCCAGATCTTCCATCGTGCGGGTGAGGGTATCACCGTCGTTATAATCGGGGCAAAGCACCAACTGACAGTTGAGTGCGATGCCCGCTTCGGCCAATTGATACAGATATTTCAGTGCATCTCCCGCAAAACGGTTGTTCATCATGCGGCAACGCAAGGCGGGATCGGTGGTATGCACCGAAACGTTCACGGGACTGATGTGCATCTCAATGATGCGCTCAACGTCCCGCTCGGTCAGATTGGTGAGCGTGATATAGTTGCCGAACAGGAAGGACAGACGGCTGTCATCGTCTTTGAAATACAGACTGTCCCGCAAGCCGTGAGGCAACTGATCGATAAAGCAAAAGATGCAGTTGTTGCGGCAGGAACGCTGTTTATCCATAAGATAGGTCTCAAATTCCAGACCGATATCCCCCAGTTTATCCGCCCGCAAGGTCACCGTACGTTCCCCGCGCGGCGTATCCAAACACAGGGTAAGCCGCCCGTCTGTCAGATAAAACTGATAATCCAGCACGTCTTCCACCGCGTGACCGTTGATACTTTTGAGCACATCTCCCGCCGCAACACGTTTGCGTGCCGCAGGTGAGCGCGGTTTCACACCGCTGATCGTAACCGCCATACCGTCCCTCCTTTCTCGGATCTTTGTGTATTGCTTTTATTTACAGATATAGATATCGTCAAACGCGACCTTACAATCGCCGAAGTCCGCATAAATGCGCATAAAGTTGATTGCCTTCGGGTTCCACGGTTCGGGCGATCTGTCCGCCCAGTGCATCGGGATATACACCTCGTTCCAGCCGTTGTGGAACAGGCTGTTCAAGTAACCGAACGCGTGCTCTTCCACGTCCTGACGACCGCTGCTGGTAAGTTCGATCTGACCGTCACCGAGTTTTTCGATGTCGTCGCAGTAGAACCACAGGTGCAAATACCCGTCCTCCACCGCCGATATATCGACGGGGTCAAAATGGCATTCGAACAGATCCTTGGGAACATCCCCATGGATCTCGTTCACCCACGCACCGGTGCCTTCCCGCACGAAGTCGGGATCGGTGCACAAGGTTGCGCCGATCATATTATCCGTCGTATCGCAGTTGAACAGCTTCACAAACTGCGTGAATTCGGTCGTCGGGATGCGGATATCCTCCACCGACACGGAGGAGTGATACGGCCGCTCAAACGCTTCGCGGCGGTCGTTACGGCAGACGATGTCGAAGGTCGATTCGGTATTCAACACCGATGTGCCGAACACGCGCATCGCACTCGCCGCAAAGGCGGTGCTGTAACGGATATCGTACATCGGTTTCGTGCCGGGCAGCACGTCCACCGAGTCGTTCAGGAACTGCACGTCAGTGGAATTTTCGCACGTGATCAGCACGCGTGCCGCATACATAAAGCAGTTGTTTAACTTCTGACGGGCCGCGTTCACCACGTGATACACGTTGCAATGTGCCTGCATAATGAGCATGAGCGGGCGATTGATGGTGATCTCCTCACCTTTCGAGGCAATATCCGCCCACTCGGCACGGGTCTCTTCATTGATACGGAAGAAGTAGGGTCTGTTCGAGTTACGGAGCACGTAGTGCTGGTTCGCGAGGCACTCTTCCACAACGCCGTCCGCACCGCCGCATTTCACGAGCGAGGTATAGCAGCAACCGTAGACACTGCGCACGAAATGGCGGTCACAGTCGGTGAAATCCACACCGACAAAGGAGCAGGTGATCACCGTTTCGAGTGCGTAGACACCCTCGCCCGCACCGCGCACAGCCACCTGTTTCGGTTCGCCGTCTTTATACATACGGTCGGCGGTAAACGGCGGGAATGCGGGATAGTAGATACGGAAGCCCGACGTACCCGCAAAGGGGGCGAGAGTGATGAAGTCTCCTTCGTTCACGTAGGACAGCAGAATGGTGCCGTTTTCGCACGCGTTGGTGATGGCGATCGGCAGGTTACCGGTGAGCTGCACGCCCGAAGGCACCGAGAGCGGCTTACACACCGTGTACACACCTGCGGGCAGATACACCACGCCACCGCTCGCCGCCGCGAGATCCAGCGTTTCCTGAATGAGATCCGCCACGTCCACGTCCTTGCGGGAATATTCCGTGATCGGCACTACGTACAGTTTCGACACGGGACGGCGATAGGTACCGTGGGTCATCGGGTACACCGACAGATCTTCGTCCTCTTCGAGGATACAACCGCGTGTTTCGCCCACCAGTTCGATGTCGCAAAAACGCAACGGCACGTCGGTATACGCGGATTGCACCGCCGCCACCGCGCCTTCGATGCGGCCGCGGGCAAAGATCGGCGGGTTCACGGGAGACATCACCTTCGACACCACGCCGTAGTCGCAGTTGATAATGTAGATATCGTAGAATTCGCCCCAGAAACCAGCACGGTGATTGATGCGGTCAAACAGAATACCGGTGTGGCAACCGTCCAAGCGGATCTCGGACAGCACTTCCAGGTCGAGGTCGCCGAGCAGCATGGCGAGACAGTGTTCACGGCAATACGCTGCGACCGCATCCGCATCGTCGGGCGTATAGCCCTCGCCTGCGTTGATCCAATAAGAAGGCGACACGTTGAAATCGAAGGTATACCCCACTTCGGAGGAATGGTGCATAATGTTGGCGTTTTCGAGCGCGGTAATACGAATGTGCTCGAGTTTCGCCATCTCGTGGCCTTCAGCAAACGCGTTGATCGCAATACCGCGATACGCGTTGATCAGCGTGATGTTTTTCGCCGTCACCGTGCTGGCAGCGGCCACGTAAAACGCGTAACCGTAGGGCTTCGGCGCCAAAGCCGATTGCTCGGGATAATACACCGTGAGCCCGATGATACCGCTGTTGGCACCGGTATATAACAGCGCACCCGCATCAAGCGGCGCGTCCTCAGAAAGCGGCGGGAGTTTCGCCAAAAGCACCGTGCCGTAGGTGAGTTTTTCACCCTCGGCAAGCGCATCGGGATCCTGCCAATCACCGTGCAACACCACGCCGACCGGAATGGTGACCGTATCGGTCAAGGTATAGCGGCCGACCGGCAGATACACCACACCGCCGCCGTTGTTGCCGCAGTCATTCAGCGCTTGCTGCAGCGCCGCCGTGCTGTCCTTTTCCCCCGTCGGGTCACAAAAATACGGAGCTTCCGTTGCCACAATGTTTGCCAATACAATGTCATTGGTCGGGAACACCGTTTCCATAATACGAACTTGTTGATTGGCCGTGTTGCTCATTTTTATATACCTCCAAACAATATAAACTTACAAAAAAGTCGAAAAATGAAAATAGGGGAAGGATCGCTCCTTCCCCACTTTTCATTAGCCCTCAGTCTTCACTACCTGTCGGCCGTTGTAGTAGCCGCAGTTGGCACACAGACGATGCGCACGCTTGTACTCACCGCACTGCGGGCACTTCACCAGCGCCGGAGCTTCAATCTTCCACACATTGTTGCGACGCTTATCACGGCGCGCTTTGGAATGCTTTCTCTTGGGTACCGCCATCTTCAGCACCTCCTTAGTTTGATGGAATAATCAGGTGTCTAACAAATCCTTCAACACCGCAAGGCGAGGATCGACCGATTCCGTCCGACAGCCGCAAAGCCCTTCGTTCAGATTCTTGCCGCATTGGAAACAAAGCCCGCGACAATCCTCCCGACACAAAGTCTTCATCGGCAAACTCAAGATCAGATCCGCTTCCACCAGTTCATCCAACGGAAGTTGGTTGTTTTCAACCAGGATCAGATCGTCCGCGTCCTCTCGGTTCAGGGATGCCACCAAAATATGCTCAATATGCAACACAGACTCGCGATGCAGTGGGGTCATGCAACGGTCACAGGTCGTATCAAGCACATAGGCCACATCGGCAGTCAACTGCACAATGTCCGTGCGATTTTCCACCTTTCCTGTCACGTGCACCGGTTCCCGTAAGGGGTGAGAACCGTACAGCTCCAAATTCGAAAAGTCCAGCACACAGTCGATCGGAACCGACTGTGTATCGCCCATAAAGAGCGATTTGAGTTGCAAAAGCATAATCCACCTCATAGTGTCACAAATGATATTATATCCATCACCGCTTCATTTGTCAACCATTTTTTTCGCTTTTTCGAAAGATTTTATTCCTTCGGTTGCTCGATGGCTACAAGCGGCTCGTATTCCTCAGCGGGCGCATCACCGATATCGCGGATCAGCACGAACGGGGTAAGTTCATCATCCTGCCCCGCAGGGTTGTCGCGGATCAGTTCCGCCAAAAATGCATGCGCACGGTCGGCAAGGTCGGGCGACGTGCCGAGGATCTCCACCGCAATGTCGTTCGCATCCACTAACATACAAGAGATGCCGAGTGCTTCGTATATCTCGCGGCACACCTTTTCGGGTTCGCGCGGATTCAACACCGCAAGTGTGTGATACGTCTCAAACGCGGAGTGACTGTAAAACCCGTCGATACCCGCAACGTCCTGCCCGACGATCTCATAAAACACGCCGCGTTTTCCGAACACGCGTGCCACCGCACCGCAGAAGCAACCCCACAAGATGAGCGGTAAACCTTTCAGGTTGATGGCGAGCTGCAGTTTATACGGTTCGTCCATCGCGATGCCGTTGTTGTTGTGGGTGGCAAACTTCGACAGAAACTTCGCCCAAAAGCCGGGTTTCACGTCCTTCATTTCCACCGTGTTGTTTTGACACATGGAAATGACCTTTTCACTCATCGACACGATATCCCCTGTTTGATACAGCGGCAGAACGTACCGACGAAACAGTTCCACGTAGTCTTCCCCGCGCTCAACGAAATGCGTTTTCACGGCGTACCGTTCAAAACGGCCGCCCTCTACCTCACGCAGACCGCGCACATAGTAGACTACGCCGTCCTTTTCGCGGGCGTTTTTCGCCAAATTTCGATTACCTTCATACCAGATCGCCATACGCCTGTCCCTCTTTTCTTCAAAAAACAGGGGCAGACTGACTGCCCGCCCCCGTTTCTGTGGTATGTTGATCAGATCTCGGTCGCGAATTCCGCGATCTTTTCGGGGATATCCGCCTTATCCGCCGAAATAGACAGCACCATCTTCACGTTCAGGCGGGAGAGTTTTTCCACGAACGCTTCCAAACCGGCGAGGTCGCCGCCCACCACTTTCAAGGTGGAATCCACAAAGATATCGGTGATATCGTAGTTGCCTGCACACATACCTGCAACGAAGCCGTACAGCGCACTGTAACTGTCGATGCCGTACTCATCCAGAGCGACCAGACGGGTCTTGTGCTCCAAATTATAAGTCAGGGTATTATCCTTTTCCAAAAACACCACATTGCCATCCGAACTCTTGGTGGCCGCTGCACACATATCCAACAACCGTTTGGTCTTACCGGAGCCCTTCTTGCCGATGATGAGAGTAATCATAGTATTCGTCCTCCTTTTATTTTTGAAACGCCAAGGTCAACGCCCCAGCCGTTTTTCCAATGCTTCGCGTTCGCTTTCGTAACCGGGCTTACCCAGCAGTGCGAACATATTGCGCTTATACGCTTCCACGCCGGGCTGATCGAACGGATTCACGCCCAACATATAGCCCGACACGGCACACGCTTTTTCAAAGAAATAGATGAGATGACCGAGGTTATATTCATCCATTTTCGGCAGTTGCAACACCAAACTCGGGGTGTCGCCGTCCGCATGGGCAAGCACCGTGCCTTCAAACGCCTTGCGGTTGATCTCTGCCATCGTTTTACCGGCGAGGAAGTTCAACCCGTCGCCGTTTTCCTCCTCCTCACGGATGGTGAGGTCGGACGGCGGTGCGTCAAACTGCATCACCGTTTCAAAGAGGATGTTGGAACCGTCCTGCACGAACTGACCGAGCGAGTGCAGGTCGGTCGAGAAGATGACCGAGGCGGGGAACAAACCCTTGCCGTCCTTACCTTCGCTTTCGCCGTAAAGCTGTTTCCACCACTCGGACATCAACGCGTAACGCGGTTCGTAACTGACCATCAGTTCCACCGCACGGCCGCGGCGGAGCATCGCGTGGCGTGCCGCCGCATAGCGGTAACAGTCGTTCGCTTCGATATCGGGATCGGTGTATGCATCGCGCGCGGCGGCGGCACCCGCCATCAATGCGGCAATATCGCATCCCGCTACCGCAACGGGCAAAAGCCCCACCGCCGTGAGCACCGAGAAACGGCCGCCCACGTCATCCGGCACCACGAAGGTCTCATACCCTTCGCGACCCGCCAACTCTTTCAGCGTACCGCGGGCACGGTCGGTCGTCACGTAAATGCGGCGACGTGCCTCCTCCTTGCCCACCGTCTTTTCCAAATAATCGCGGAACACGCGGAAGGCAATGGCCGGTTCGGTAGTGGTGCCCGACTTGGAGATCACGTTCACCGACACACGACGGCCTTCGCACAGCGCCAGCACGTCGCTCATCGCATCGGCACTGATGCTGTTGCCCGCAAACACCACCTGCGGTGCATCTTTCACCAGCAGGTTGTAATTCGGAGACTTCAAAAACTCGATCACCGCACGGGCACCGAGATACGAACCGCCGATACCGATGACCACGAACACGTCGGTATCCCGACGCATACGGGCGGCCGCCGCTTCAATACGGGCGAATTCGTCTTTATCGTAGTTGACGGGCAGATCCACCCATCCCAAAAAGTCGTTGCCGAGGCCTTTGCCGCTGTGCAACAATTCGTGTGCGGCGGTGACCTGCGGTTGCAACGCGGTAAGTTCATGTGAACGAAGGAACCCCTTCGCGTAACTTGTATGCAACGTAACGCTCATGCTTTTTGCCTCTTTCTGTATCTTTGCAAGATGCTTTTTTATTATAATACACTATTTTACCGAGTTTTGCAACTAAAAACTTGAATTTTTTGAATATTTTTTACTATTTTTCGTTAAGACCCATTATCAACCGCTCATCTCCTGCCACAACCAAGCGAGCGCCCGCCAAAAATTCACCCGTTCAACCGCGGCGGCGGCGCGAATGGGATAGGACGCGAGCGTTTCTTCTCCTTTTTTGAGAGTTACGGCACCGAGCACCTGCCCTTTCAGCACGGGTGCCTCCACATCCTTCGGCAGGGTGACCTCAGTCACGATCTGTCCTTCTTCCCCGCGGCGAAGTAACAGCGGCGTTGCCGCATCCGCCACGGGTGTGACCTCGTTTTCCGTCCCACGCAGCACGGGCACGCGGGCGAGCACCGTTTCCTCGGTCGCAGGGGTGTACTGTGCGTAATTGGCAAATCCGTAATCCAGCATTTTGCGCGCACCGCCGAAGCGCTCGTCGGTCGTCTCACACCCGAGTATCACCGCGCACAACCCCAGTCCGTTTCGCTCGGCGGTAGCGGAAAGGCAGTGTCCCGCCGTAGAGGTCGTACCCGTTTTCAACCCCGTCGCCCCGTCGTAAAAACGAATGAGTTTGTTCGTATTGGTGAGTTCCGACTCCCCGCCGCGCAGGGTATCCATCCAGATGGTGGTATAACCCGTGATTGCCTCATGCTTCATCAGCTCGCGCGACATGATGGCGACGTCCCGCGCCGAACTGTACGCCTCGTCGTTCAACCCGCAACAATCGAGAAACTGCGTGTTCTCCATACCGAGTTCGGCGGCACGCGTATTCATCTGTTGCACGAACCCTTCGATCGAGCCGGCCAGTGCTTCCGCCAACACCGCGCACGCATCGTTGGCAGACACCACCGCCACCGCTTTCAGCAGATCGTCCACCGACATGGTCTCCCCCGTTTCGAGCCATATCTGCGACCCGCCGAGTGACGCCGCTTCGGACGAGCAGGTGAGCAGATCGTCGTACCCCAAAAGGCGGCGGTCGATCGCCTCCATCGTGAGCAGTAGCGTCATGATCTTCGTCACCGATGCGATCGGCAGACGGGCGTCCGCATTTTTCTCAAACAGTACCGTGCCGCCCGCAAGATCGATCAGTATCGCCGACTCACCGCCCACGTCGGGTAACGCAGAGGCAGTATCGGCTGCCGCCGCGATCGGGTGACACAGCCACACCGCCGCACACAGAAGTGCAATACACCGTAGTTTCCATTTCATAGCATAGCCTCCTTCGCCAAAGCCTATGCGCCGAAGCAGGTGAAAATTCCCCCTTGCTCTTATAATAAATGTATGATATACTGGGTGCGAAGAATTTTTCTTGTGAGGTCGGTATGACAGTCTATTTTCACACCTTGGGATGCAAGGTCAACCAATACGAAACGCAGGCGATGCGCCGCCTGTTGGAAGACGACGGGTTTGACACCGCGGAATTTAACGCCGGTTTCAATGAAGCGGGCGACGGCGTGCTGGTGATCAATTCCTGCACCGTCACGGGGGAAAGCGATCGCAAACTGCGGCAGTTGCTCCGCCGTACGCGGCGGGATAACCCGCACGCCGTGATCGTGCTGTGCGGGTGTATGCCGCAAGCCTTTCCCGCCCGTGCCGCCGCCCTTGCCGATGCGGATATCGTGGTCGGCAACGCCGAACGGCGTGCGCTGCCCGCAACGTTACGCGCCTACCTTCAAAGCCGAGAACGCACGGTGGATATTCCGCCGCACACGGCGGAATACGAGTCGCTCGCGATCCGCGAATTTCAGGGGCGTACCCGTGCATTTGTGAAGATCGAAGACGGATGCAACCGTTTTTGTACCTACTGCGCCATTCCCTACGCCCGCGGACGGGTGCGCTCCCGCTCGCTCGAGGATCTGAGAGCGGAGATCGAATCGCTTGCCGATGCCGGATACCGCGAAGTGGTGCTTACGGGTATCAATCTGACCGCCTTCGGGCAGGACACGGGCGCGACCCTTGCAGACGCGGTGGATATCGCCGCCGCGGTGGACGGTATCAGCCGCGTACGGCTCGGTTCTCTGGAACCCGATCATATGACTCCCGCCCTGCTCGATCGCCTGGCGGCACAGCCGAAACTCTGTCCGCAGTTTCACCTTTCTCTGCAAAGCGGGTGTGACGCTACTTTGCGGCGTATGCGGCGGCATTACACCACTGCAGAGTACGCCGCTTTGTGCGCCGATCTGCGCCGCCGTTTCCCGAACGCCGCCATCACCACCGATATTATGGTGGGTTTCCCCGAAGAGACCGAGGAGGAGTTCGCCGAAACCTTGCAGTTTACCGAAGAGATCGGCTTTGCCCGTGCCCACATCTTCGCCTACTCCCGCCGCGAGGGAACTCCCGCCGCCGCGATGGCGGGGCAGGTCACGACCGCCGAAAAGGCGGCGCGCGCCCGTCGCTTGAGTGCGGTGTGTGAGGCTACCCGTGCGCGGTATGAGGAAGCACTCGTCGGGCAGACCGTTTCGGTATTACTCGAAACACAGGAGGCGGACGGCTGTTGGGAAGGGCACACTCCCTCCTACGTCCCCGTACGGGTAAAGACCGACGGCACGGCAGGCGACGTGGTGACGGTACGCATCACCGCGCGGCAGGACGACGCCTGTTCGGGTGTAGCGGTATAGATTCGTTACTGAATTTGTCTTTATGCATTTTATTGTTTGACTTTATGCAACTTCTTTGGTATAATGAATTGGTTTGGCAATAGCCGATAAAAATCGTAAATGAGGTGCAAAACATGAGCGATTTAAAAACGATCTTAATTCTGGTCAACAAGCAGACCACCATCGTCAACTTCCGTTTGGAAGTGGTGGCGGCGTTGGTGCAGGCGGGCTACCGTGTCGTCGTGTCGGTGCCGGACGGCGACCGTGTGCATGAGATCGCGGCGGTGGGTGCCGAGATCGTCATCACCCCCATGGATAAGGACAGCACCGATCCCGTGCGGGATATCGCGTTGATGCTGACCTACCGTAAATTGATCAAGCAGACCAAAGCTGACCTGGTATTGACCTACACTATCAAGCCGAATGTATACGGCGGCATGGCGGCAGCTTCGCTGAAAGTGCCGTACGTCGCGAATATCACCGGTCTCGGCACCGCCTTGGAGGGCGGCGGCGCGATGCAGAAACTGGCTCTTATGCTGTACCGTTTCGGTTTTCGCCGCATCTCCCGCGTGTTCTTCCAAAACACCGAGAACCGCGCGTTTTTTGAACAGCACAAACTGGCGCTCGGCAAGCATGCCTCTCTGCCCGGCTCGGGTGTGAACCTCGAAAAATTCAGCGTATTGGACTATCCGCCCGCCGACACGGTGGACTTCACCTTTATCTCCCGCATTCGCAAGGAGAAGGGGATCGAACAGTACATTGATACCGCCCGTGCGATCACGGCGAAATATCCGAACACCCGCTTTCACGTGTGCGGTTTCGGCGATGAATATTATGAAAACCGTATGAAGCAGTTGCACGAAGAAGGGGTCATCATCTATCACGGGCTTTTGAACGACGTGCGGGTGATGCTCAAGGACGCGCACTGCACCATCCATCCCACCTACTATCCCGAAGGCATGTCCAACGTACTGCTGGAAAGCGCGGCGTGCGGACGTCCCATCATTTCGACCGACCGTGCAGGTTGCCGTGAAGCGATCGATCACGGCGTGAACGGCTATCTGATCCGCGAGCAGGACAGTGCCGATCTGATCGAAAAGGTGGAACAGTTCCTCGCCCTCTCCTACGACGAGCGGCGAGAAATGGGACTTCGCGGACGTGAAAAAGTAGCACGGGAATTTGACCGTCAGCTGGTGGTCAAAGCCTATCTGGATACCGCCGCCGAACTGTGCGGCACACCCGAAAAGGAGGTCACGACGGTATGAAAAAGTATTTGGTAACGGGCGCCGCAGGCTTTATCGGTTTCTATCTCTCCAAGAGCCTGCTCGAAGACGGTGCCGTGGTGGTCGGTCTCGACAACGTGAACGACTATTACGACGTGCGGCTGAAAGAAGCGCGTCTGGCGATCCTTGCCGCCTATCCGCAGTTCCGTTTCGTAAAAGCGGACCTTGCCGATAAAGAAACGCTGTTCGACCTTTTCGCGAAAGAGAAGTTCGACGTGGTGGTGAACCTCGCCGCGCAGGCAGGGGTACGCTACTCCATCGATAACCCCGATGTGTATATCCAGTCCAACGTCGTCGGCTTCTTTAACGTACTCGAAGCGTGCCGTCACTACCCCGTAGAGCATCTGCTGTATGCTTCGAGTTCTTCGGTGTACGGCAATCAGGAAAAGACCCCCTTCTCCACCGACGACGACGTATCGAAACCCATCAGTCTGTACGCCGCCACCAAGAAATCCAACGAATTGATGGCTTTCACCTACAGCCATTTGTATAAGATCCCCACCACAGGCTTGCGTTTCTTCACGGTGTACGGCCCCATGGGACGCCCCGATATGGCCTACTTCGGCTTCACCAACAAGATGGTGAAGGGCGAGACCATCAAAGTGTTTAACAACGGCGACCTAAAGCGGGATTTCACCTACGTGGACGATATCGTCACGGGTATCCGCCACCTGATCCCGTTACCGCCCACGGGCGACGCCCCCGCCGAAGTGTTCAACATCGGCAATAACAAGCCGGAAGAACTGTTGCATTTCATCGAGGTGCTGGAATCGTGCCTGCTCCGCGAAGGGGTCATTTCACAGCCTGCCAAAAAGGAGTTTTTGCCGATGCAGGCGGGCGACGTGTACCAGACCTTTGCGGACGTTACCCCGCTCACCGAAAAGGTCGGCTTCAAGCCGCAAACGCCTATCGAAGAGGGGTTGTCCCGCTTCGCTAAATGGTATAAATCATTTTATTGTTGAGGAAAGAGGAGTTAGCTATGAGCCTTTTTAAAGACAAGACGTTATTGATCACGGGTGGTACAGGGTCGTTCGGCACGGCGGTGCTCAACCGTTTTCTCGCCACCGACATCGGGGAGATCCGCGTGTTCTCTCGCGACGAGAAAAAGCAGGACGACATGCGTCACAAGTTCCAGGCGGAAATGCCCGAAGTGGCACACAAGTTGAAGTTTTTCATCGGTGACGTACGCAACCTCGCCAGCGTGAAAAACGCGATGTACGGGGTGGATTACATCTTCCACGCCGCAGCCCTCAAGCAGGTGCCTTCCTGTGAATTCTTCCCGATGGAAGCGGTACAGACCAACGTTATCGGTACCGACAACGTGCTGACCGCCGCCATTGACGAAGGGGTCAAATGCGTCATCTGTCTCTCCACCGACAAGGCGGCGTATCCCGTGAATGCCATGGGCATCTCCAAAGCGCTTGAAGAGCGTGTGGCGGTGGCGAAAGCCCGTACCGTCTCCCCCGAGCGCACCAAGATCTGCTGTACCCGTTACGGCAACGTGATGTGCTCGCGCGGGTCGGTCATTCCGCTGTGGATCGACCAGATCAAAAACGGCAAACCGATCACTCTGACCGATCCGACCATGACCCGTTTCATCATGTCGCTCGACGAAGCGGTCGATCTGGTGTTGTTTGCGTTTGAGCACGGTGTGTCGGGTGATATTCTGGTGCAAAAGGCTCCCGCCTGCACGATTCAGGCACAGGCGGAAGCGGTGTGCGAACTGTTCGGCGGCAACAAAGAGGATATCAAGATCATCGGTATTCGCCACGGCGAAAAGATGTACGAAACGCTGCTGACCAACGAGGAATGCGCCACGGCGGTGGATATGGGCAACTTCTACCGTGTGCCCTGCGACAAGCGCGACTTGAACTACGACAAGTACTTCCACGAAGGGAACGTAGACCGCGACCCCGTGACCGAATTCAACTCCCACAACACCGAACTGTTGACGGTGGAGGAAGTGAAGCAGAAACTGCTCTCCCTCTCCTACATTCGTGAACGACTTGACAAAATGGGTATTGCGTATTAAAAAAGCAAAAAACAGGCGTTGCCGACACGGCAACGCCTGCTTTATTATCTACCTTCGGGGAGCATTTCCACACTGTTTTGATAGATCCACGAGACCCACGAGGGATCCGCCTTCTCGGCAATGATACGCGCCGCTTCTCCCAAATTCGGCGGTCGCTTTTCCAAATCGTGGCAGTCCGACCCAAGCAGGTGAATGCGGTTATCACACAGCATATCCAGCGCCAAACGGCGGGTCGCACGTTCGGTAAAAAAGGTGCCGTTCACCTGCACGAACACAGGCAACTCCGCCAATCGGGCCGCCACACGTCGCGCATTGAAACGGTGGATGTATCGATCCAAGTGCGCTACGATAGGGGTCAATCCCTGCTTCACATGGATCTGCATGAGTTCTTCCAGCAAGCGGTCAGACCACGCGGTCATCGGCATCTCCACAAGCAGTGCATCACCGCCCGCTAACGTCAGGCGGGACAACTCTTCCGAATCGCTCATACCTTCGAAAGCATATACCTCCGCCCCCACAACGACGTCAGGCAACCCGCTCTCCTTCGCCATCGCTTCACGCAGGACCTCTTCCGCGCGGGCACGCCTCTCCAAAAAGGCGGCCGGTGCCTCTTGGTGCGGGTAAAAATGAGGTGTTGCCGCCACATAGCGCACCCCTTGTGCCGCTTCGGCACGCAACATGGCAATCGACTGCTCTGCCGAACGACTGCCGTCATCCATCCGAGGCAAAATATGGGAATGAAAATCAAACAGTGAATGCATCGTCTCACCCTCTCCCGTACAGCATAACACAACCGTTTTCCAAAGTCAAGCGCGACCTCTCCCCCACATATTCCACAAGGATTCCCGCTTTTTTTCGTACCTTCCTACAAAAAGCGATTTATCGTTTGACTTTTCACACTTTTTTTGATAGAATATATAATTAGAATATATAGAAGAAAGTAGTGAAGTATACATATGTACGCACGATGGGGAAAACGCACGTTGGATATTCTTCTATCCGTTTTCATTTTGGTGTTGCTCGGCATTCCCATGTTGATCCTGGCTCTGCTCGTAAAATTGGACTCCAAAGGGCCTGTTATCTTTAAACAAGAACGCATCGGCAAGGACGGCCGCGTGTTTCATATCTACAAATTCCGCTCTATGTATGTGGGCGCGGAAAAGACGGGAAGCGGAGTCTATTCAGGCAAGGGCGATACCCGCGTCACCCGCATAGGGCGTTTTTTGCGCGCCTCCAGTGCGGACGAACTGCCGCAAGTGATCAATATTTTGCGCGGCGATATGAGTTTTATCGGCCCGCGTCCGCCGCTCACCTACCACCCGTGGCCGTATGAAGAATACACCGACGAACAGAAGCGTATGTTCTCGGTACGCCCCGGCATCACCGGCTGGGCACAGATCAACGGTCGAAAGGCGGTGGAGTGGAATCACCGTATCGAACTGAACAACTGGTATGTGGACAACCTCTCCTTCGGTTTGGATTTCCGCATCTTCTTCAACACCTTCTACAAAGTTTTCAAGAATGCCGACAACGAAAACGTCGGTGCTACCGTCGTCACTCCTGCTTCGACTGAGGAGGAAACGGTGACAAAATAAAGGAGGGATCTTCGTGGCGTTACGATTGATGTACATAACCAATCAGCCTGAAGTGGCTTTGGTCGCCGAATCCGCAGGGGTGGATCGCATCTTTTTGGATATGGAATACATTGGGAAAACACTGCGCCAAGGCGGTATGGACACGGTACAGTGCCATCACACACTTGAAGATATTGCCGCGGTGCGACAGGTGCTGACCCGTGCACAGTTGCTCGTGCGTTGTAACCCCGTTCACGACGCTGCAGCGGACTACCCTTCGACCGAAGAGGAGATCAACGGCATTCTGCAAAGCGGTGCAGACGTTATTATGTTGCCGTACTTCAAAACGGCGGCGGAAGTGGCGCGCTTTTTGAAAGCGGTGGACGGTCGTGCCACCGCCATGCTGTTGGTGGAAACGCCTGAAGCGGTCGAACACATCGACGAGATATTGGCGCTTCCCGGTATCGATGAAGTGCATATCGGGCTGAACGATCTGAGCCTCGGCTATCACAAGAAGTTTATGTTTGAGTTGCTCTCCGACGGCACGGTGGAATCCTTGTGCGAAAAGTTTCACCGTCGCGGTATTCCGTACGGTTTCGGCGGCATTGCTTCTTTGGGACGCGGCGCTTTGCATTCGGAGTACATCATTGCCGAGCATTTCCGCTTAGGTTCGACCTGCGCCATTCTCTCCCGCAGTTTCTGCGATATGAATCACGTGGAAAGTTTGGACGCGGCGCGCATCCTGTTTCGAAACGGGCTGCAAAGCATTCGGGAATACGAACTGTTCTGTGCGGCACAGCCGTCGGCTTTTTTTGAAACGAATCGTAAGACCGTGTGCGAGTGTATCACACAGATCGTAAAGGATATCGGGTGACTCCTATGATTTTTTTCATCACCGTGTTGCGCGCACTGGCCGCCTGTCTTATTACCAACGCCCATTACACAGGTATCTACCCTACCGACCTGATCGCCAACGGCGGCCTCATCGGCGATATTTTGTTTTTCGCCGTTTCGGGTTACTGTCTGTACAATCTCAAATTTTCTTTTCCGCGTTGGTACGGTAAACGACTGTGGCGTATATATCTGCCCGTGTGGATCGCCACCGCCGTCTTTTTGATCGTCGGCGGGTATGTTTTTGCCGCTAAACCGTGGTATGAATGGTTTTTCTTCCCCACCTACTACCATTTCGTCGCCTCGATTTTGATCTTGTATATTCCGTACTACCTGTTTATTAAGATCGCCTTTTTCCGCGAACGGTTGCCGTTGGTAATGGCGTCAATCGCCGTGGTCGCGATT
The DNA here is from genome assembly GCA_964515215.1 of uncultured Eubacteriales bacterium. Classification (GTDB taxonomy): domain Bacteria; phylum Bacillota; class Clostridia; order Oscillospirales; family Acutalibacteraceae; genus SIG588. Next base: position 12,880 of record CAZESL010000008.1, on the reverse strand, counting down.
TTGGTATACGCCTTGTTCTACGACCGCAGTTATTACCATATCGACAACGTGCGGGAACCGTTCATTCGGTTTTTGTTTATGGAGAGCATGCTCCTCGGCGCCTATTTTCGGCAAAACGACACCCGTTTTCGTGTCCAAGCGAAAAAAGGATGGCTGTACGGTGTGCTGTCGCTGTTGCTGTTTTTCGCCTATTTCGCCTCCAAATTGCTGTTTTCCAAACTCGCCGTGCTGAGCAATTGGCAGATCGTGAATCAAGTGTGCATCTTCGCTCTGCTGTACTGCGTGTTCCGCGCCTTTACGGCGGCGGATGCCCGCCTTTCGCGTTTGCCGAAAGCGGTGAAGGCTGTGATCACTTTCTTGGCGGATATCACACTGGAGATCTACGTGGTACAGTACGTGCTGATCGATTGGTTGCGGCCGTGGTTTGGTTTCCCGCTCAACTGGCTGATCATCACAGCGGCTATTATGACGGCGGCATACGCGTTACATCTGGTGTGCAAACTGATCTACCGTGCCGTGGATGCGGTTGCCGCAAAACTGAAAAAGGCGGAATAATTCTTATGAACTTGCTGATCACCGGTGCCGCCCGCCCGACTCCGTCCGCGTTGGACGGCTTGCGCGCGGACGGGCACACCGTTTGGTTTTTACAAAACGAACAAGACGCTTTGCCGCTACCCGCCGAGGAGATCGAAGGGGTGGTGGCAAACGGCTTGTTTTTACATCACGACATTACCTGTTTTTCCGCACTTCGATATATTCAACTGACCGCTGCAGGGCTTGATCGCGTACCGTTGGACTACGTACGGGAGCACGGCATCACCTTACACAACGCCGCAGGCGTGTACAGCATTCCGATGGCGGAGTTTGCGGTAGCGGCGGTGCTGTCGCTCTACAAGCAACTGGCGTTTTTCCGCACGGCACAAAGTGCACGCCGCTGGGATAAGCACCGCGGTCTGCGTGAACTTTTCGGGAAACGGGTATGCATCGTTGGGTGCGGCAACGTCGGTACGGAATGTGCAAAACGCTTTACGGCGCTCGGCTGCATCGTTTGCGGTGTGGATCTGTCCCCCCGCTGTGATGCCGCATACGCCGTGATACATCCGCTGTCTGCGTTGCAGGAAGTTCTGGCGACGGCAGATATCGTGGTGCTCACCGTACCGCTGACTGCGGATACCCGCCACCTGATCGGTGCGGACGAGTTGGCACTCTTGAAAGACGAAGCGGTACTCGTCAACATCGCCCGCGGGGCGGTGGTGGATACCGAAGCCCTCACGGCGGCACTGAATGCACGCCCGCTGTACGCGGTATTGGACGTGTTTCCCGACGAGCCCCTCTCCCCCGACAGTCCCCTGTGGGATCACGAGCGCGTCCTCATTACCCCCCACAACAGTTTTGTGGGAGAGGGTAACGGCGAGCGCCTGTGGGCGTTGATACAAAACAATTTATCAAACTATGAAGGAGATGCGAAAGCATGAAGATCGCCGTTGCCGGAACGGGATACGTCGGTTTGTCTATTGCCGTATTGCTGGCACAACATCACGAGGTAGTGGCACTGGACATTCTCCCCGAAAAGGTGGAAATGATCAACAACCACCGCTCTCCCATTATTGACGCAGAGATCTCGCAGTTTCTGGCCGAGAAAGCATTGAATTTGAAGGCTACGTTAGACCCTGCCGAAGCCTATGCCGATGCCGATTTCGTGGTCATCTCCACCCCCACCAATTACGATACCGAGCGCAGTTTCTTTGATACCTCTTCTGTGGAAGCGGTCATTGAAACGGTGCTGAACGTCAATCCCCGCGCCACCATGGTGGTGAAATCTACCGTACCCGTCGGGTATTTGCAGGGTGTCTATGAACAATACGGATGCCGCAACCTGCTCTTCTCCCCCGAGTTTTTGCGTGAGGGGCGTGCGCTGTACGACAACTTACATCCCAGCCGCATTATCGCAGGCGTGTTGGATACCGCAGACGAAGCGGCCATGACCGCCGCCCGCACCTTCACTGCTCTGTTGGCGGAAGGTGCCGAGGATGAAAACGTACCCGTTCTCATCATGAAATCCACCGAAGCCGAAGCGGTAAAACTGTTTTCCAACACCTATTTGGCACTGCGTGTGGCGTATTTTAACGAGTTGGACACCTACGCCGAAGTGCGCGGACTCGATACCAAGTCCATTATCGAAGGCGTGGGGCTTGACCCGCGTATCGGCAACCACTACAACAACCCCTCCTTCGGCTACGGCGGATACTGCCTGCCGAAAGATACGAAACAGTTGCTCGCCAACTACAACAACGTGCCGAATAACATCATTGCTGCGGTGGTGGATGCCAATCGTACCCGTAAGGATTTTATTGCGGATCAGATCATCGCCCGTCACCCGAAGGTGGTGGGCATCTACCGCTTGACGATGAAGGCCAACAGCGACAACTTCCGTCAATCCGCTATCCAAGGCGTGATGAAACGTATCAAAGCCAAAGGCATTGAAGTGGTCGTATACGAGCCGTCGCTGAAAGAGGAACACTTCTTCAACAGTCGCGTAATTCGCGATCTTGAAGATTTCAAGGGGATGTGCGACGTTATTCTCGCCAACCGTTACAATGACGATATTGCGGACGCACTCGACAAGGTATACACCCGCGACCTGTATTTCCGTGACTGATCGGAGGAATTTTCGTGAACTTTTACAAAAAGATCATTCGTAGCCGCAAACTGCGTTTTCAGATCTTACGCTTGTTGCGCTTCATTCCCGACAAGCCCACTTTGCAGTGGCAGTACCGCATGAAACTCGGGCGTAAACTCAATTTGAAAGACCCGAAACGCTACAGCGAAAAGTTGCAGTGGATGAAGCTCTACTACCGCGACCCCGTTATGCAACAGTGTGCGGATAAATACACCGTGCGGGAATACATCGAATCGAAGGGGCTCGGGCATACCTTAACAAAACTGTATGCGGTATTCCACTCCCCCGAGGAGATCGTGCTGGACGATCTGCCGAACAAATTCGTGATGAAACTCAGCAACGGCAGTGCCACCAATCTCATCTGCACCGATAAGAGCACGTTGAACGTCGAGGACGTGCGCCGCGAGTTCCGCGATTTCTATGCCCAGAGTTTCACTTCGGCAGGACGTGAGTGGGTATATACCACCGACAAGAAGCCGGTCATTATCGTGGAAGAACTGTTGGAGGACGACACGCAACGGGACGATTCGCTGTGTGATTACAAGATCATGTGTTTCGGCGGCGAGGTGCATTGCATCATCTGCCATTATGACCGCTTTGTGGATCACCGCAGTAACATCTACGACACCGATTGGAACGACTTAAACATCACGGGCAACTACCCGCAAGGAGACGGTGTAAAGCGTCCGGAAAATCTCGAAGAAATGTTGGACGTCGCCCGTATTCTTTCAAAGGACTTTCCCGCTGTCCGTGTGGATCTGTATTCGATCAACGGGAAGACGTATTTCGGCGAACTCACCTTCTTCCACTGCAGCGGTTATGTGAAATACACCCCCGATTCGTTCGATTTTGAACTGGGCGAAAAATTTGTTTTACCCGAAAGGAATCATTGATCGTATGAGCACCTCCTTTACACCGAAAGTTTCCATTGTCATCCCCGTCTATAACGGCGCGGATTACCTGCGCGAGTCCATTGACAGCGCACTTGCGCAGACCTATTCGAATCTCGAGATCCTGGTAGTGAACGACGGTTCCTGCGACAACGGTGCAACCGAAGCGATCGCGCTCTCGTACGGCGACCGTATCCGCTATTTCAAGAAGGAGAACGGCGGCGTATCCTCCGCGCTGAACTGCGGTATTCAAAATATGTCCGGCGAGTATTTTTCGTGGCTCTCGCACGACGATCGCTACGCCCCGCAAAAGGTGGAAGATTCGGTGGCCTATCTCGCGACGTTTGAGGATCGCGACCGTCTGCTCGCCATGTGCGGCGGATACTACATCGATAAAAACAGCAAACATATCCGTGACATGCACTTTGATTTCGCAGCCGACACGGTATACAGCGGCTTGGACGTGGTGGCTCACATCCTAAAACACGGTGTGTTGGACGCCTGCTGCCTGCTGATCCCCAAGACCGCGTTTGACGAGTGCGGGCTGTTCGACGAAGAGCTGCGATTCAATCAGGATGCTTTGATGTGGTATCGTATCTTCTGTGCCGATTACGGATTGGTGGTAAAAGACAGCGACAAGCACGTCGCCTACCGTCTGCACGCGGCGCAAACGTCCAAAACACGGCGCGACCTGCTGCTTACAAGTTCGTTGTCGCTCGCCAACACGATCGCCCCCACCTTTGCCGCCCTCAGCACCAAAGAGCGGCCGCTTCTGCGCATGTACGCACGCCGTCATGCACGTATGAACTCTCCCCGCTCGCTTAAGGTATGTATGCGTATCGGGCGGGAGACCGGTGTGTTCCATGTCGGTGATCTTCTGTACCTTTATTGTTGGCTGTTCATCGGCAAATGCCGTAACGTTTTGAAGGCGGTCTATCACCGTCTGCGTTTCCACAAATAATTTCCAAAACAGGTGACCGTATGATTCCGTATTATCTGCTAATGGGCGTACCGTTGCTGTTCGCTATGATCCATTCGATCAGCCTTGACCGCCCCTCGCGTCCCATTCCTAAAAAAAATTACACCAGCGTACTGTTTTTTATAATGTATTTTCTTTTGCTTGCCTTGCGACGGCAAGACATCGGCGTAGACACCGAGTCTTATGTGCGCGTATTTGAGCGTATCAAGGATTACTCCTGGGCACAAGCGGTTGCCGCCACCCGTTGGGAGGTTGGCTTTGTCGCTTTCACCAAAGTGATGGGGTTCCTAACCTCGTCGCCGCAGGTGTTTTTGGCAGTGATCGCCGGATTGTGTGTGTTTCCGATGGCTTACTTGTATTTCCACGAATCGGAAGACGACGTTACGGCGATCGCATTGTTCTTTGTTTTCCCCGTGTTTATTATGTTGTTCTCCGGATTGCGGCAATCTCTTGCCATGGCATTCACGCCGCTGATCTACTACACTACCCGCAAGCGGCAATTGTGGCGCTCACTGTTGCTCGCCGCCATCGCTGTTCTGTTCCACAAATCCGCACTTGTTTTATTCTTGATGTATCCACTGTACCATATTACGCTTCGTCCGAAGCATCTGTATTGGTTAATACCCGGATTTGTTCTCACCTTCTTCAACAGCTCACGGCTGTATTTTCTGCTCACCCCCTTGTTTGGCGAGGATTATGCCACACGCTACAATGAGTTAACGCAGACTTCGTCCACTACCATGATCATTTTGTTCTCGCTGTTTATTGCGTACTCATTCTTAGCCCCCGATGAAAAACTGATGGACAAAGACACCATTGGTCTTCGTAATATTTTGGTGTTAGTCTTGTTTATTCAAATGTTCTCCCCCATCAGCACCCTCACGATGCGTATGAATTATTATTTTCTGCCCTTCATCCCCTTGTTGATTCCCAAGATCTCCCACCGTATTACACGTATCGACCGACGGTATGTTCAGTTGATCGAGATCGGCATGGTCGTCTTCTTCCTGCTCTACCATCTGTTAAAGATCCATACGGTAGACAGTTTGAACATCTATCCCTACCGCTTTTTCTGGCAATGATCTCACATATTCAAGAAAAGAGGAAAATACTATGAGCCTTTTTAAAGACAAAACGTTATTGATCACGGGTGGTACAGGGTCGTTCGGCACGGCGGTGCTCAACCGTTTTCTCGCCACCGACATCGGGGAGATCCGCGTGTTCTCTCGCGACGAGAAAAAGCAGGACGACATGCGTCACAAGTTCCAGGCGGAAATGCCCGAAGTGGCACACAAGTTGAAGTTTTTCATCGGTGACGTACGCAACCTCGCCAGCGTGAAAAACGCGATGTACGGGGTGGATTACATCTTCCACGCCGCAGCCCTCAAGCAGGTGCCTTCCTGTGAATTCTTCCCGATGGAAGCGGTACAGACCAACGTTATCGGTACCGACAACGTGCTGACCGCCGCCATTGACGAAGGGGTCAAATGCGTCATCTGTCTCTCCACCGACAAGGCGGCGTATCCCGTGAATGCCATGGGCATCTCCAAAGCGCTTGAAGAGCGTGTGGCGGTGGCGAAAGCCCGTACCGTCTCCCCCGAGCGCACCAAGATCTGCTGTACCCGTTACGGCAACGTGATGTGCTCGCGCGGGTCGGTCATTCCGCTGTGGATCGACCAGATCAAAAACGGCAAACCGATCACTCTGACCGATCCGACCATGACCCGTTTCATCATGTCGCTCGACGAAGCGGTCGATCTGGTGTTGTTTGCGTTTGAGCACGGTGTGTCGGGTGATATTCTGGTGCAAAAGGCTCCCGCCTGCACGATTCAGGCACAGGCGGAAGCGGTGTGCGAACTGTTCGGCGGCAACAAAGAGGATATCAAGATCATCGGTATTCGCCACGGCGAAAAGATGTACGAAACGCTGCTGACCAACGAGGAATGCGCCACGGCGGTGGATATGGGCAACTTCTACCGTGTGCCCTGCGACAAGCGCGACTTGAACTACGACAAGTACTTCCACGAAGGGAACGTAGACCGCGACCCCGTGACCGAATTCAACTCCCACAACACCGAACTGTTGACGGTGGAGGAAGTGAAGCAGAAACTGCTCTCCCTCTCCTACATTCGTGAACGACTTGACAAAATGGGTATTGCGTATTAAAAAGCAAAAAAACAGGCGTTGCCGTTTTGAACGGCAACGCCTGTTTTTTACACATTATCCTTTGCGCGGGGCATACAGCAAGCCCAATATCTTCGCATCCATATCGGCCTCATCGGGATAAAACTCCATAAACGTGCCGCCGCGAATATTCTGACCTTCGAACGTCACTGTACCGTTAAAGGTATAGTCACCGTATCGGGAAAGCAGACTGCTCATCACCTTTTGCGAACAATCCGTAACCAGATAATCAGCCGCTTTGTCGTATGCCTTCAGTTCCCATCCCGCAGAGGCGGAACGCACCGACTTCACAAATCCTTGCATATACTGCTCTTGCCGTTTCATACGGGAGAGGTTCAACTGATCCCCCACACCGCTGCGGCTCTGCACATAGCGGACTGCTTGTTGTCCTTTCAAGGTAACTTCACCCAGCGGGATGGTTTCGTCCACCTTGGAAAAATCGTCGGTCACCGTAACCGTAACACCGCCGACGGCGTCATTGAAGACGGCGATCGCATCGGTGCGCATGGAAATATAATAATCGATCGGGAAATTGTACAAAAGCGAAGAAACCGCATTACGCGTGTTTTCCGCACTATCCGCCAATCCGCTGCCGTAGGTATGCGCCAGCGCCAGTTGTTGCTTTGCCGTACCCGCGGGATGGCCACCCGGACCAAGCACCGGCACATCGGTGATGGTGTCGCGGTTGATGGTCAAAACGGTATAGGACTGTTTTACCTCATCAAACACCGCCACCGCCAACATATCGGCCGCACCTGCGTTGTTATAAGACCCACTGCTTTGAACGGGTCCCGACTGATCGATACCCATCATCAACAGTACGGTCACATCCTGCCGCGGATAATACTCCACACCGTCACGCACGATAACGCGCGATGCCACAGGTGCTTCATCACCGCGGTTTGCAGGAAAAACAATGGGTTCCAGAACTCGGAACCCACTGTACACAACAACAAGTACCAAAAATGCAATGAAAACGATCAGCCAAGTTTTTCGTTTCACCCGTGGTCTCATAGGATCACACCCTGTTGTTATATTTGTTCTGTTGTCTTAAAAATTACTCCGCATCGGGACGGCGACGGTACAACAGCACCGACACCACCATCGCGGCCAGCGCCGCCACCATGATCACGATCCACAGCGTGGCCTGGGAATTTTCACCCGTCTGGGTGTCATCCGAACCGACGCTGGCGGGCACCATGATCGCCACAGGACCAAACGTATCCAACGTGACGGTAATGGTGCTGTCACCGTTGTTCACCGTGTTCTCCAACGCCACCCATTTGCCATCCTTATAGATCATGGCAAACACCTTTTCGTCTTTTGCAACGGTGGAATCCAAGGTCAACTTCAGCGTATTGCCGTTCGCCAAATAAGTGGGAAGTTCCTCACAGGTGGCACCTACGTGGAACAGATCGCGTACCACCAGATCATCCACCGTCTTACCGTCGCCCAACGCCTTTTTCACAAGATCGGTCAGATCGGCGCACTGTTCGGACAACTTCACACCGTCCTTAGACAGTTCCGCATACACTTTCTTCAAGGTCGCCGCTTCCTCAGCAGTCAACTCTTTAGAAGTGTCCGCTTCCGCCACGGGAACGATAACAATGCAATCCTCATGATCCGCAGGCTCCGTTTTCACCACATCGGGGGCGGGCTTATACGAGATGCTGGGTACAAATTCCACCGTCTCAGCCAACGCCGTAACTGCGGTGGACAGGCACAACGCCAGCGCCAACAAGCATGCTACAAACTTCTTCATTTCTACCACTCCTACTTTAATCAAAATATGCAACAATTATAAAGAGTATCGGGCACCGCGCCCGTGATCAACTTTTCTCTTGGTTCTCCGTCGAGGAAGTGCTGCGCGCACCGTAGCCGTAATAGTGACGGTACTTGTAATACTTTTTACCGTAACGGTAACCGTATCCGTAACGGCCGAGGCTTTCGGACATTGCGTTCAGCACCACGCCCAGAATACGGGTCTCCACAAAACGGAACTGATGCAACGCATTCGTAAGTGCCAACGTATTACCGTAGTTTTGGCGAGCCACCAACAAAATACCGTCGGTCAACTTCGCCGCGACCATCGCGTCACTCACTTCACCGACAGGCGGCAGATCCAGCAGAATGTAGTCGTAAGAACCGCGCAGCTCGTTAAGCAACGCTTCCATCGTCGGCGAACTCAGCAATTCGATCGGGTTGGGCGGGTTGCGACCGGAGGCGATCACATCAAACCCTTCCTTCACGTCGTTGCCGCAAGGCTGGACGATATCGGACAACACCGTCTGCCCGGTCAGGTAATTGGAAAGGCCGGGCACCTTCGAGATCTGCAACTTCGCAGCCAACGAGGGACGGCGCATATCACAGTCGATCAACAAGACACGTTTGTTCAGCTGTGCCAACGAAAACGCGAGGTTAACAGCCGACAAACTCTTACCTTCACCCGCCAAGGCACTGGAAATGCCGATGATCGGGCAGGTAACTTCGTTTGTAAAGGAGAACTGCAACTTCGTGCGCAACAACTTATACGCTTCCGAAGCGGCAAAACTGATGTTACGGCCGATCAAGACAGGGGCTTGATTCGTCGCAGTCGGTGCCTTCTTCTTTTTACTGTTCGATGAGCCGTAGTAGTAATACTTGCCGTACCGTCCGCCCTTGGAGGATGCCGTCATATCGGGCACCGCCGCTAAGATCGGTGCGTCGCAACACTGTTCCACGTCGCTTTCCGAACGGATGGTCACATCAAACAACTCACGAATGACCAGGAAAGCCACTGCCGCCGCAAGGCCAAGCAAGAAACCGAGCGCGGTATTTTTGGGATAACTGGGCGAACTGGGGGTCGCCGCAATGATGGCATGTTCCACCACCTTGGCGGACGTGCCTTCCACAATACCCGCAATACGCTTCGGGAGAATGTAGGCGATCGCATTGGCAAGCGCTTCCGCCTCCTGCGGATCGTGGCTGGTGACCACCACCTCAAAGATCTCCGTAGAGTTGACCGATGCCGCCGAGATCATACTGCGCAACTCGCTGTAGGTACGGTCGACACCCGAGTAATCGATCACTTCATTAAGCGAAGCACGTGTTTTCAAAATAACGATGTACGAATCCACCAAACTTTTGGAAGCCGTGATATCCGTAGATGAGATACTCAGCGCCGTATCGCCGAGCGACAGATTATTGTTCACATAGAACATAGCCGACGAACGGTATTTCGGAGTGATAAGATAAAATGTACCCACGAAAAACAGCACAGCACACGCCACGGCAGACAGGGCCACTATCCACCAACGACCGATCACCGCGTTCCACAAACGCCGAATATCGATCTGCATACCCTCCTGTTTGGGCATGGTACCTTCATTCATTCAGACACCTCCGTCACAACAACACACGATTATAGTATACGCGTCTTCTTTAAAGGAACGCACACGCACCTCAATATACAGTACATAGAATAACACACTTCCCATCGAAAGTCAAGCAAAAAGTCGGCACATTCTCCTCGTCTTTTTTGTTGGTTTACTCCAAGAAAAATCGAGGTTGCATTCATAGGTGTTATGTGGTATAGTTTTTATATATTGGTTACGTAGGAGATTTTCGGCATGACGCAATTGCAACTCGGCACGGGACGGGAGATCATCACACCCGCAGTGGGCACCCCGCTGTACGGCTACCGCCCCGACCTTTTTTCCACGATGGTAAACGACGATCTGACCGCCACCGCCTTCGTGTTTCGGCAAGATGACACTACCGTGTTGTTGGTCAGTCTGACCGTCTGCGAGATACAGACCGCCCTTGCGACCTACATTCGCGAACAGATCGAAGCCGCATACGGCATTCCCGCCGCGCACTGCCTTTTGTGCGCCACCCACACCCACTCCGCCCCCAACGTGGCGGGCACGGTCGGTTGGGGGGACATTGACACCGCCTACTGTGAGGAGATCTTCACCCCCGCCGTACTGCGGGCGGCAGAGACCGCGCTCCGCACCCTGCAACCCGTGAGGATGGCCGTCGCCGCCGGTGACAGTCGCATAGGGGTCAACCGCCGCGAATTGACGGTAGACAACATCGTCACCTTCGGGCAGAACCCGTGGGGATGTCTGGACACCCAAATGACCGTTCTCTCCTTTTGCAACACGACAGGCGCGGTAGTCGCCAACATGATCCACTACGGTGCGCACGGCACGGCGGCGGGTGAAAACACCGAGATCACTCGTGATTGGTCAGGCATTATGACCGACGCACTCGAAGCGGAGAGCGGCGGCATCACCGCCTTTTTTAACGGCACGATGGGCGATATCGGCCCGCGCATCAGCAACGGCAAAACTGTGGGCGATCTCCGTTACGTGCACGAACTCGGCACGGTCGCCGCACGGGATGCACTCGCCGTCTACCGCACGCTTGGTAACTATGCCGACGTTTCGCTTGCCGTTTCAACAAAGACGTTGCCCATACCGCAAAAAACTCGTATGTCCAAAGAAGAGGCCGAAAGGATGTACACGCAATACCGCGACGGCGGTATCAATTCCAAGGAATTGATACGCGTGCATTTGGAACAGGTGTTACACTCGTATGAAAGCGGCTACGTTGACACGGCGGACTACCCTCTGCCGCAAACGGTGGTAATGCTCGGCGACGTCGTCTTCGCCGCCTTCCCGTTCGAACTCTTTTCAGAGATCGGTCTGCGGTGCGACCGCGCCGTGCCCGATAAAACGGTGCGCGTCCTCTCGAACGTCAACGGATACGAAGGATACTTCGTCACCGAAGACGCGCTGTGTCGCGGCGGATATGAAGTAGACCTGTTCCGCTATTCCCATCTGCAACCCTTTGCAGACGATGCAGATCATCATTTGATGAAACAGACCGTACAACACATCCACGAAATTAAAGGAGAATAAATTATGTATCGCATAGGACAAGAAGAGATCGCCGAACTCACCAAGGTCGTACAGGCGGGCGACCTGTTTAAAATTAACGGCGGTGTGCAGGAATCGGCACAGGTGGAACACAAATTGCGGGATATTCTGGGCGCCAAACACGCCATTTTTATGACCAGCGGCCAGGCGGCACTGACTTGTGCGCTGGTGGCAATGGGTATCGGTCCGGGCGATCAGGTGATCGTGCCCGCCTACACCTACATCTCTTCGGCCATGGCGGTAGTAGCGGCAGGCGCGATCCCCGTGATTGCGGAAGTGGACGACACGCTGACCCTCTCCCCTGCGGATCTTGAGCGCAAGATCACCCCTCACACCAAAGCGGTCATCCCTGTACATATTCAAGGTTTCCCGTGCGATATGGACGCCATTAACGCCATTGCCGCCCGTCACGGCATTCTCGTGTTGGAGGACGCCTGTCAGGCGGACGGCGGCAGTTATCACGGCCGTCGCCTCGGTACTCTCGGCAAAGCAGGGGCATTCAGTTTCAACTACTTTAAGATCATTTCCTGCGGCGAGGGCGGCGCTCTCGTCACCGACGACGCCACGCTGTTCGAGCGTGCGCTCATCTATCACGACAGCAGTGCCGTCGCCTTCTTCGGCGACCAGATGGCGGGCTTTTCCGAGGTCGGTTTTTGCGGTGACGAATACCGTTCGAACGAACTGTGCGCTGCAATGCTGAACGTGCAGATCGACCGTCTTGACAGTATTTTATCCGACCTGCGCCGCAACAAGCGGTATATGATGAACGCGTTGGACGGCGTTGCAACGGTGATCCCCTCTCACGATATCGAGGGCGATTGCGGCACGACGCTCGCACTGCGGTTCGAAAGTGAGGAGACAGCCCGCCGTTTTGCCACGGCTGACGGAGTCGGCGGTGTGTTGCCCATTGATACGGGCCGCCACATCTACACCCACTGGACCCCCATTTTGGAGATGCGCGGCGCTCTCCACCCGCTGATGGATCCCTTCAAGATGGAAGCCAACCGCGACATTATCCCCGCGTATCGCGCAGACATGTGCCCCCAAACGCTCGACCTCTTGTCACGCACGGTGTATATTGCGGTGGATCCGAATGCGGACACCGCGGCACTGGATACAAAACTCGCCGCCCTCAAAGCCGCGTTAGTGTGATAAGAAGCACCCGCCTTAGAGGCACCCTCCGTAAGGAAGGTGCCTCAGTTATATTCGCCTGACGGCGAGTGAT
>CAZESL010000007.1:0-33598 GCA_964515215.1 uncultured Eubacteriales bacterium | reverse complement strand
CGGACACCACATCGCTTTTCGCAGAAACACCCTCACCCCTCTCCGTCGCGGCTCCTGAAAAAGCATTTTTGCTGGGAGAATGAACGCGGGTCCCCCTCTCCGTCGCGCCTCGCGCGACACCTTTTCTCCCGAAGACGGGCCCCTTTTGCCCGCTTCGCGGACATTTCCCCCGCGCACGGGGGAATCACCCCGCACGCGGGGCGAGGCAAGGGTATAGGAGAAACACGCAAGTTAGGTGCGTTCATTCTCGGGAACATCGCCAATGAAACTACGACAAGCATACGCTTCGGGCGATGTTCGGACACCTTTTCTCCCGAAGACGGGCCCCTTTTGTCCGCTTCGCGGACATTTCCCCCGCGCACGGGGGAATCTCCCCGCACACGGGGCGAGGCAAGGGTATAAGATATATTTGCACTGTGCAAAGATTAAAGGCAAAAATGTAGGAAGAACATTTGTTCTCCCTACATTTTCATTATAGCCGATATTTTGCGATCTGTCAAGTAAAATATAAATTTTTATGCCTTCAGTGTGTCTTTGATAACTTGCCCGATCTCGCGAAGCACCGCGGGGTCGGCGGTCACACCGCCTTCCGACGGTGCGAACGTCACGGCTTCGGGGTCTACCCCGCATAGGGTGGCCAGCCACGTCACCGCCGCCGCATACCGCCCGTAAACGAGCGAGAGATGGAACCCGTCGCGGTAGAGCATCTCCTCAAACCGCCCGCGCAGCGCCTGCACGACGTTACCCGTGGGAATGAGCGGCGCCTCCACCAATTTCGACGCCGTTTCATAACCGTCACGCACGCGGCGCGTCATCTCGTCGGCATTTTTGTCGTAGGCGGGGAAATCGGGGTGTTCGGAATACGAAGCGTAACACCACGTCTGCTGTAACCACAGTTTGGCGGTGGGACACTCCCGCCGTATCACCTCGGCAAGCCACGGCAGTTCGGGCAGGAAACTCTGCGGACGTCCCGACTGCCCGCTCACCTGCTGGATGGTCACGACGTCCCACGCATCCGCGCGGAGCGTGTCCACCAACGCCGCGTGGCGGACGTATTCACCGTTTACCTCGTATTCGTACGCCGCCTCACCGCTTTGCACGTTCTGCCAGTGGCGCGCGAGCGAGCAACCGCCGATCACGAGGTCTACACAGGTAACGTCCACCCCCGCCGATGCGGCGCATTGATGAAGCCACCGCTGGGCATCCTGCGAAAAGCTGTTGCCGATGCTTAAGATCTTCATCCGTTACACCTCAAACCCGAACAACACGCCGTGGTAATCCTCTTCCCAACCGCAACCGCGATTATCGCGACCGCCTTCGTCAAACTGCGTAAAGTTGCCGGGCGAGGTCACCCAGAAGTCGCCCGTCTTCAGGTGATGCGGGCCGAGCGCGTTACGCAGACCGCTGAACAAGCAGATCTCCACCGTGTTCTCACCGTCGACCAGTGCGTCGGTCACGTCGATCACATACGGCGCAAACGCGAGTTCGCCCACCGTCTTGCCGTTGACGATCACGTGAGCGGCGGGAGCGTACAGTTTGCTCAGACGCACCTCGTAGCGGACGCCGTCTTCCTTGTTCAGGTGGATCGTCTGCCCCACCGTGGCATCGCCTGCGAAGAACCACAGCCCTTGCTCGGTGAGGTTCTTCACCTGCACGTTTTCGGGCATCGCACCGAGTTTGAAGGTATGCCCCGTCTTGACCGTGCGGTAGTCGCCGTAGGAGACGACGGGCGCGTACACGCCGAAGTCACCCACCAAGTAGATGCTCTCCAGTTCGGTGTCCACCGTCAGGCGGTTCCATTCCACCTCGTGCACGTCGGGGTTGTTATACAAGTTATAGGTATGTGCGGATTGCGTAAAACGCGTCGCGATCTCAATGGTATTTTTGCCTTCACGGAGCATCGAACGAATATCCGACGTACGGAAGGACTTGTCGATGTAATAGCCCGTATCCTTGAAAGTATAGGGCTGACCGTTCACCGTAAAGGTGCAGGTGTCGGGCATTTCCGCCGCCAGAGCCATGGTCTTCACGCCGTCGAGATCGGCAACGTCGAAGTCGAACGCCATCACAACGTCGCAATCGCGCCCTTTACGTACGCATTCCAGCCAGACGTACAGCGTCGGAGCCGCGGGCTGCCATTCCCCGCCGTCCACCTGCCAGCGGCAGTAGTCAAGCGTCAGGCCGTTGGCGGTCACCGCCTTCAGCAGCATCTCTTTTTCGAGCGGCAACACCACCGTTTTCACCGCAGGACGTGCGGTCTCTTCGGCGGCGGGAGCGGTTTCAAGGGTACAATCGGCATAGGTGGCAAAGGTGTACTCCACCACCGTGTTACCGTTTTCAAAACGGGTGGCAAGCGGCGTGCGCTCACCGCTCAAAAGATCGACCGCCCACACGCGGCAAGTACCGGGAAGAGAAATGACGGTCGCCTGCTCGTCGGCGGTAAGATTGGCAACGTAGTACCGCATCGCGCCGTCTGCCAACTTGCGCACGTTCGCGTGCACCGCCGCGCATTCGGCGCCGTTCACCGTGACGGTGGGTGCCGCCACCGCCGCTTTTACGTCCGCAATGGTGGCCGCCTTCACGTACGCGAGCAATTCCTCAATGCGGCTGTCCGCGCGACCGTCGATGCAGGTCGGGCATTCACCGAGGGAGAGGATGGTACCGCCCGCCTTGGCGAATGCCAACAACAGTTCGTACACCGATTCGGAAACCGTGGTCATGGCAGGCATTACCACGGTGCGGTAGGTGCAACGCCCCACTTTGATACCGTCGGCAGTCACCTCGCCGTGACGGGTCATCAACTCTTCGTCACCCAGATGATACGCAATGTGGGCGTTGCTCAGCGCGCTCACGCTGTCGATAAACTGCTCATCGCGCTTGGTGCAGGGCTCCTGATCGAGCGGATTATACACCATATACGCCGAACGAATGGTGTGCAGAAGCAGCACCTCTGCCGCGTCCTCACCTTCACGCAGTGCCGCACCCAAACGGGTGAAATAGTCGTTGAAGGGGCGGTACGCTTCGTCGAACCACGGCTGTTGAATAAACAGCGAAGCGGGCCAGTCACGCTTACGCAGGCCGCGCAGGGTATACCCTTCGAGGTGCTGACAAATATCGGTCACACCGTTGACGAACTGCCACTGCGCGATCCATTTCAGTTCGTTCAAACTCACGTCCCAACCGCAACCCGCAAAGGTCTCGGTAATGGTGGGACGGTCAAGCTGCGCCGCCGCACTGCTGAGCTGTTTGGGCAGCAGCGGCGAATGGATCACGCGGCACAGATGGTCGATGCCGGGCTTGTGGAAAAATTCGTAACACGGCATCGCCGCACCGATGGAATAGATCTGCTCAAGGAAGGAGTCCTCCCGCATCATGTGGCCCGTCAGTTGACAGTTGTGAGCAGTACACCAGTCGTAGATCGGTTTCATAAAGTGGTGCGCCACCAGATGCGCCATCAGAGTGTAATAGCGGTAACGGAATTCGCCCGCACCCTCGGCTTCGGTAAACAGAAGCGGCAGACCGTCCACCATATCTTCGCCGTACGTCTCCTGCCACAAAGCGGCAAGATCCCACGACCACGGCAGGTCACGGTTGCCGTACTGTGGCTCGTCGGTAAAGAAGCCTTTCACGCGCCCGTCAAAATACGGTTTCAGACGCTCGTAATATTTTTGATGCGTCGATTCGATAAAGCGTTCGGTCGCTTCCTTGCACATCACGTCTATGTAGTAGGGATTGGCCTCGTAATACACGGCAAGCACACCGTCAAACGTCGCCGCCACGCGCGCGACACTGCCGTCTGCCACTTGATATAATCCAAGCAGATTTTGGGGCAGTTCGTCGCCTGCCGCAAGGGTCTTCCAACACAGTTTCTTCTGCTGATATTTCTCGCTCTGCGGCGGCACGACACCGTTGCCCGAACCGCTCGGCCAGCCGTTTTCATCGTACAGCCACGCTTCCATACCGAGTTCGTCGGCTTTCTTGATGCAAGTCTCCATCCGTGCGAGCCAATCCTCGCTCATATACTCGGTCTCCAAGCCGCCGCGGGCGTGCAAGAAGAAGCCGTTGATGCCCGCTTCGTGCATACGTACGATCTGCTCTTCCAGTTCGGCATCCACTAATTTATCGTTCAAACTCCAAAAGGGGATCATCGTATTTTCTCCTCGTTTTAAAATGGGCAAAAGCCGAGATCGCTTTTGCGACCTCGGCTACCTGCCAAATCAGATATTCGTTTTGATCGCTTCACCCGTGCGATCCGACAGGAAAGCCGCTTCCATGATCTTCATCACACGCATCGCTTCGCAGGGCAACACGCGGGGCGCGGCGGTACCGTCCAGCACCTCGGCAAAGTTGCGGTAATAGATATCGTAATCCGAATGGGGATAATCGTCCGCATTCAGCACGACCTCCTCCACCGTATCCTTCGCACGGGGACCCATCGTTTTGGTCGGGCCCGCTTTGGTGTGGATGATCTCTTCTTCAAAGGTGACCTCGTGCTTGGTCGCATAGATCATCTTACCGTTGCAGTTCCAATCGGTCACGGTAATGGCACCGCGGTCACCGAAGCAGAACCAACGCGGGGTGGGAACGTAATGACTGGTGCCCACCTCCACCAGCGCGTTGCGACCGCCGCTGGTCTTCATGATCAACTTAAAACCGTCGTCGCACTCGTCGTACGCCACGTGATACATATCGCAGTAGACCGAGGTGACCGTCTCGTCGGGGAACAACTGCACGATCTGATCGAGCAGATGCACACCCCAGTCGAGCATCATACCGCCGCCTGCGACGGCGTACTGACGCCATCCTTCGGGGATACCGCGGCTGCCCGTCACGCGGCTTTCGATCTCGTTGATGTTGCCGAGTTTACCCGAAGCGATCGCATCCTTGATGAT
The DNA here is from genome assembly GCA_964515215.1 of uncultured Eubacteriales bacterium. Classification (GTDB taxonomy): domain Bacteria; phylum Bacillota; class Clostridia; order Oscillospirales; family Acutalibacteraceae; genus SIG588. The sequence continues at coordinate 28,706 of CAZESL010000007.1, read as the reverse complement.
GAGATAGTCGGTATCGGCGCGGCGGTTCTGGTGCACGGTGAAAAGTTTCCCCGTTTCCTTTTGCACCGCCATGATCTCGGCGAGTTCCTCACTGTTCATCGTCACAGGCTTTTCACAAATGACCGCCTTGCCCGCACGCAGTGCGGCAATCGAAATGTCCTTGTGAAAATTGTTCGGCGTGGCACAGAGAATGAAATCCAGCGAATCGTCCGCCAGCACCTCGTCAAGCGAGGTGTAGGCACGCGCGACACCGTCCGCAAGTGCGAGTTCCATACGCGCGGGATCGATATCGTACACACCGACGTAACGCACGCGGTCGGTCTTCAAAATATTCACGTTATGGTGCCGTCCCATACCGCCGTAACCGACGATGGCACCCTGATACGTTTTCATAGGAAATTACCTCGTTTACTCTCAGATCTCCTCAAAGCTCGGGATGTCGAGTTCGATCTCGCGACCGAGTTCCGCCGACTTCACGATACCCGAAATGATCGCCTGGTTGTAATAGATCTGGCTGGTCGGAACGGGAGCGACATCGTTGTTCAGGATCGCGTCCATGAAGGAACGGATCTTTGCGTAGAACAAGCCTTTAGCAGCGGCACCCGTGTTCGACACCAGCGGGATCTGGTATTCGACCTGCGACTTGCCGACGTTCTTGTACACCGTCATCGGGGTCGGGAAGGTGCCGTTCCAGCAATCGGTCGAGGGAATACGCAAGCCGCCTTCGGTACCGAGAATGATGGTGTCGCCCGGCGTATTGATGTTCATTGCCCACGAAATACGGAAGTCGAGAATGATGTCGCCTTCCAAACGGACGAATGCCGCAGCAAAGTCGTCCACGTCAAAGCGGGCGGCATCCACTTCGCCGACCGTCTTCGGGTCGGTGCCGAAGTACTTGGACTTGTAACCGCTGACGGTGAGCGGCTTCGGATAGCCGATCGCGTTCAGCACCACGTCCAGCGAGTAGCAACCGATATCGCCCAGTGCGCCGACACCCGCAGTCTTCTCTTCAATAAAGGTCGAGCCGGGAATACCGCGACGGCGGCCGCCGCCCGTCTGGATATAGTAGATCTTACCGAGTTCGCCCGACTGCACGATCTCCTTGATCTTCTGCATGTTGGCATCCATACGGGGCTGGAAGCCGACGGTCAGGATCTTGCCGCTCTTCTTCTCCGCCTTGATGATGGCTTCCGCTTCTTCCTGCGTTACGCACATCGGCTTTTCGAGCATCACGTGCAGACCGTGCTCGAGCGCATAGATGGTGCATTCCGCGTGGGTCTTGTTGTAGGTGCAAACGCACACGCAATCCAGTTCTTCGTTGTCGATCATCGACTTGTGGTCGGGATAGCAACGCACGCCCGGCACACCCCACTTCTCAAAGAACGCTTCCGCTTTGCCTTCGATCAGATCGGCACCCGCGACGATCACCGCATCGGGCATCTCTTTGATCGCCTGCACGTGTGCTTCCGCGATCCAACCGGTACCGATAATACCAAAGCGCAACTTGCGCGAGGTATCGATCGCTTTTTCCTCTTTCGCTTGGGTAAATTGACTCAATACTGCATCCGACATAATAACAGCCTCCTAAATATATTTTGGTGTTTTGATTGTTTTTAATACGTTTGGGTCTTCAGATAGTCGATGGACATCTTGATGCATTCCATCGGGGTGTTGTCGCCCGAGGGCTGATCCTGCTCCACGATCACCCACGAAGCGCCCGCGTCCGCTGCCGCCGCCAAGATCGCGGGCATATTCTGACAGCCGTGACCCACGGGACGGAAGCCGAAGGAGTCGTTGGTGCCCTGTGCGGGGGCATCGTCATCCACACCGATGAGGTCGAACAGTTTGCCCGTGATGTGACCTTCCTGATGGAAGTCCTTCAAATGCACCACAGGTGCGCGGCCTTTGTACTGCCGCACATATTCCGCGGGGTTGAGACCCGCGACGTTCACCCAGCAGGTGTCGATCTCGGTCTGCAACACATCGGGCGAGAAGGCCTTGTACATAAGATCCATCGCCCATTCGCCGCCCACACGCTCAAACTCAAAGTTGTGGTTGTGATAGCACAGCGCCATACCGCGTGCACGTGCCGCGGCACCCGCACGGTTCACGATCTCCTGCAGAGCATCCCAATCCTTGTGCCCCGGCAGATAATCGGTGGACATATGCGGAATGACCACATATTTACAGCCGATCGCCGCGTAGATATCCAGCGTCGCTTCCGTATCCTTTTCCAGTTCGGTGAGCGGCACGTGTGCCGAGATCGGGATCACACCCGCGGCTTCGCACATCGCTTTCACTTCTTCAGCGGTGTGACCGAACAGACCCGCAAACTCGACGCCCTCGTAGCCCATGGCTGCCACTTTTTGGAGCGTACCCGCAAAATCGGCGGCCATATCGTCACGCACCGAGTACAACTGAACAGCGGTTTTCATCAGACATCTTCCTTTCTCACTCAAGAGATCATTACACTCGCCATTTTTTGAGTCTTACAAAAAATGGTGCCAAAAAGCGGAATTTCCTTCGCTTTTCCTCTTGTATTTTATATAATTATGTGCTATATTACAAGTCACAACGCCTTGTATAGTAAGACAAAAATTGCTGTTTTTGAAAAGAGGTGTCCCGCGTGCGTCCCATCTACGAATCCCGTACGGAAGACCTGCACTATCACTACGTGCACGACCTTACCCCCGTAAAGCATCTGCATCCGCACATTGAATTGGTACTGATGCTAAAAGGAGAAGCCGAGGCGTACGCCGGCAACAAGGGCGGTATGTTGGGGGCAGGGCACGCTTTCCTCGCCTTCCCCAATCAATCTCATCACTACAACGATGAACACGGCCCGATCGACGGGCGCATCTTTATCTTTTCGGCGGAGATCTTCCCTGCGTTTTACGCCTATTTTTGCGACAAACTTCCCAAAGCCCCCATCGTACCGTTCGATATGGATGAACTGCTTCCCGTACTGCACACGATGGACGCGGAATACGGCAATCACGACCGCTATTCCCGCTCGGTGATCGAAGGCGGCGTCTCCATCATATTGGCGCATCTGTTTCGCCGTATGGAGTGGACGGACGTGGATCGCCGCAACATCACCGCGATGCAAGCCATTTTGGACTATTGCAATCTGAATTACACCTCGGATATCACGCTGGACGACGTGGCGGAAAACGTGCACCGCAGTAAATATTACGTGTCCCACGTGTTCAGCCGTGAGATCGGGGTGAGTTTCCCCGCCTACATCAACAACCTGCGCATTCACGATGCGAAGAAATTACTGCATCGCGGCGATATGAGCGTGACCGACGTGGCGTATGCGGTCGGCTTCAGTTCACTGCGTAGTTTCAACCGCTGTTTTTTGTCCCTTACGGGGCAAAATCCCAGTGCCTTCAAACGCGAGGGCGATAAAATTATCTAACTCATGAAAATTATGGTTGACTTTAGCGTGATAATGTGCTAATATGTTGAAGAATTGTACTGCACTATGGAGGAAGTCTATGATCACCGGTGAAGAAAAAGCGGTGGCTGCCCTGCGTGCGCTCTACCGCCGTTACGGCTACCGCCACTATAAAATGAGTAAATTTGAGGAATATGACCTGTACAGCCGTAACAAGGAATTCCTCATCTCGGAGAACGTCATCACCTTTACCGACACCAACGGTAAACTGATGGCACTGAAACCCGACGTGACCCTGTCCATCATCAAAAACGGGCAGGATACCGACGGTATACAAAAGGTATATTATGACGAACACGTCTACCGCGTAGCGGAAGGCACCCGCGCGTTCAAAGAACTCAAACAAGTGGGACTGGAATGCATCGGTACGCTCGATGCCTATGCCACGTACGAAGTGTTGATGCTGGCGGCCGGCTCTCTCGCCGCTCTTTCGGACGAATGGGTGCTGGACATCTCCCACTTAAACGTGGTGCTTGCCCTGCTGGAAGACTGCGGGCTGTCGGCGGAGGATACCCGCCGTGCCCTGGCACTGATCGGCGAAAAGAACCGTCACGAACTGGCGGCGCTGTGCGCTGCCGCCGCGATCGCCCCTGAAAAAGCCGCCGTTCTCGGCGAGTTGGTAGGATTGTACGGCACTCCCGCCGCGGTGTTGCCCCGCTTGCAAACGTTGCTTTGCGACACTCCCGCCGCCCCGTTTGCGGCGGAACTGCAGGCTGTGACCGAGGCGCTCACCCGCGCGGGGTACGGTGATAAGATCCACGTGGACTTCTCGGTGGTGAACGACGGCAACTACTACAACGGCTTTGCATTCAAGGGCTTTATTAACGGCATTTCGTCCGCCGTACTGTCGGGCGGTCAGTACGACCGCCTGATGCAGAAGATGGGACGCCGCGCGGGCGCGATCGGCTTCGCTTTGTATCTCGACCTGCTTTCGGAATTGCCCGCCCCCGCCGTGCCGTACGATGCGGATACGGTGCTCTTGTATGACAGCACGGCACCGCTTGCGGCGGTACAAGCGGCGGTGGCGAAGCTCACCGCCGAAGGGCGTGACGTGTTGGCGCTTTCGGCACTGCCTGCGGGACTCCGCTGGCGCGTGCTCTGTCAGTTGAACGGTGAGGAGGTGACGGTCGTTGGATAAAATGCTGAACGTGGCCCTGCCCAAAGGCCGTCTGGGTGAAAAGGTATACGCGATGTTTGAAAAAGCAGGATTTCCCTGCCCGTCCATTCGCGAAAACAACCGCAAACTGATCTTCGAAAACCCCGATTGCGGCGTGCGCTACTTTTGGGTAAAGCCGTCGGACGTTGCCATTTACGTGGAACGCGGTGCGGCGGATATCGGCGTGGCAGGCAAGGATATCCTGCTCGAATACGCCCCCGACGTGTACGAACTGTTTGACCTGAAAACGGGCGTCTGCCGCATGGCGGTCGCCGCACCCGAAGGGTTCCGCGACGATACCGGCCGTGCGTTGAAGGTCGCCACCAAATTCACCAATATCGCCCGTGCGCACTACGCGGCACGCGGCCGAGATATCGACATTATCCACCTGAACGGCTCGATCGAGATCGCCCCCATTCTGGGACTGTCGGACGTGATCGTGGACATCGTGGAAACGGGCACGACCTTGAAAGAAAACCATCTGGAAGTGATCGAGACAGTCGTCCCCATCAGCGCCCGCCTGATTGCGAACAAAGCGAGTTTTAAGTTTAAGAACAAACCTATCGAAGCGATCGTAGAAAGTCTTGCTTCTCAAATGGAGGAATCCGTATGATCAACATTTACAAATACGGCGAGGTGGACACCGCCGCCATCGTCGCCCCCAACGTCCCCACCGTAAACGTGGCGGACACCGTTGCCGCCATTTTGGCAAACGTGCGTGAAAACGGCGATGCCGCACTGAAAGAGTATACCGCCCGTTTCGACGGGGCGGTGCTCGACACCCTCACCGTCTCGGCGGAGGAGATCGACGAAGCGATCGCCGCCGTATCCCCCCGCTTTTTGGAGATACTGGAAAAAGCGGCCGCCAACATCCGCCGTTTTCACGAACGGCAGGTGCGTAACAGCTTTATTCTGAACGAGCAGGACGGCGTCGTCATCGGGCAGAAGATCATCCCCGTCGACCGCGCGGGTCTGTACGTTCCCGGCGGTACGGCGGCGTATCCGTCCACCGTGCTGATGGACGCCATCCCCGCGAAAATTGCGGGGTGCCGTGAAGTGGTGATGGTCACCCCGCCGGGCAAAGACGGCAAGGTGAACCCCGTCATTCTGGCGGCGGCGAAGATCGCGGGTATCGACCGCATCTTCAAGGTCGGCGGTGCACAAGCCGTCGCCGCCCTCGCGTTCGGCACCGAATCCGTGCCGAAGGTAGATAAGATCGTCGGCCCCGGCAACGCCTACGTGGCGGAAGCCAAGCGGCAGGTGTACGGTCTCGTGTCCATCGATATGATCGCGGGGCCGAGTGAGATCCTCATCGTTGCCGACGGCAAGACCGACCCGCGCTGTGCCGCCGCCGACTTGCTCTCGCAGGCAGAGCACGACAAGATGGCATCCGCCGTGTTGGTGACCGATTCGGCAGAACTCGCGCTGGCGGTGCAAGCGGAACTGGAGAGTCAGATCCCCGCTCTCTCCCGCGCGGATATCGCCCGTGCTTCCATCGACGATAACGGCAAGATCATCGTCACCCCCGATCTCGAAACGGCGATCGACATTGCGAACGCCATCGCGCCCGAGCATTTGGAACTGTGCGTGGACAACCCGTTCGATTACCTCGACCGCGTGCGTCACGCAGGTTCCGTATTCATGGGGCGGCATTGTCCCGAAGCACTCGGCGACTATTTTGCCGGCCCCAACCACACCCTGCCCACCAGCGGCACGGCGCGGTTTTCCAGCCCGCTCTCGGTGGACGATTTCATTAAAAAGACGCAATACACCTATTACACGCGTGATGCGCTGGCCGCCGTTGCGGAAAACGTGGCGTATTTTGCCGAGCAAGAGGGGCTTACCGCCCACGCCAAAAGTGCGCGCATCCGTTTTGAGGAGAAAGCATGAGCCGTTTTTTCAGCGACAAGTTCCACGCGCTCACCCCGTACACCCCCGGTGAGCAGCCGCGTGAACGCCGATACATAAAACTCAACACCAACGAATCCCCCTTCTCGCCCTCGCCGCGTGCGGTGGCGGCGGCAAGTGAGGCGGCACAGCGCCTGCAACTCTATTCCGACCCGACCGCCCGCGCGCTGAACGACGCGATGGCGCGTCTGCTCGGTGTGGAGACGGACGAAATTCTGTTTACCAACGGGTCGGACGAGATCTTGAATTTCGCTTTCGGCGCGTTTTGCGACGACGACTGTCCCGCCGTGTTTCCCGACATCACCTACGGTTTTTACCCCGTGTTTGCGGAGTATAACCGCGTACCTTACAAGGTGATCCCGCTGAAAGACGATTTCACCGTTGATCCCGCCGACTATTACGGCGGCGGGCACACGGTGTTCATCGCCAACCCCAATGCCCCGACGGGTATCCCGCTCACCCGCACGCAGATCGAGGAGATCCTGAAGCACAATCCCGATAACGTGGTGGTGGTGGACGAAGCGTACGTGGATTTCGGGGCAGAAAGTTGTGTGCCGCTCATTCACGAGTACGACAATCTGCTTGTGACACAGACCTTTTCGAAATCCCGCTCGATGGCGGGTGCGCGGCTCGGCTTCGGTGTGGGATGCAAGGCATTGATCCAAGACTTAAACACCATCAAATACGCCACCAACCCCTATAACGTCAACGCCATGACCATGGCGGCGGGTGTGGGCGTGCTGGCGGACGAAGAGTACACCAAAGCCAATTGCCGCACGGTGGCGGAAAACCGCGAATACACCGCCGAAAAACTGCGGGCGATGGGTTTTTCGCTCACCGACTCGATGGCAAACTTCGTGTTTGCCCGCCATCCCCAAACGGATGGCGGCGAGATCTATCGCCGCTTGAAGGAACGCGGCATTCTGGTGCGTCACTTTGACGCGCCGCGCATCGACCAATACAACCGCATCACGATCGGCACGCGGGCAGAAATGGATGCCCTGCTTGCCGCTTTGGAGGAATTGTTATGAGAAACGCGACCATTGACCGCCGCACGGCGGAGACCGACATTTCGTTGCAACTGATCGTGGACGGCAGCGGTGTCAGCCGCATCGACAGCGGCTGCGGCTTTTTGGACCACATGCTGACGCTCTTTGCCAAACATGCCCGTTTCGATCTCACCCTCACCTGCCACGGCGACACGGCGGTGGACGACCACCACACGGTGGAGGACATCGGCATCTGCCTCGGTCAGGCGCTCGCCGAAGCACTGGGCGATAAAAAGGGCATCGTGCGTTACGGCTCACAGCTTCTGCCGATGGACGAAGCCCTCGTGATGGCGGCGCTCGACCTCTCGGGTCGTGCGGGACTGTATTACGACATGGCGATTCCCACCGAAAAGGTCGGCACGTTTGATACCGAACTCGCAGAGGAGTTTTGGTGGGCGTTCGTGCGCAACGCAAACTGTACCCTGCACCTGCGCCAAATGGCGGGTACCAATTCCCATCACATTATCGAAGGGCAGTTCAAAGCGGTCGCCCGCGCCCTGCGTGCGGCAGTGGCGGTCGACGCCGCGTTTGCCGACGATATCCCCTCCACGAAGGGAGTTCTGGCATGATCGCAATTATTGATTACGGGGTCGGCAACCTCTTTTCGCTTCGCAGTTCGCTCGAAGCGCTCGGTGCCGCAGTCTGCGTGACGGACGATGCCGCCGTGTTGCGCGCGGCGGACAAACTGCTCCTCCCCGGTGTGGGTGCGTTCGGCGACGCCGCGGCAAAACTGCAACAAAGCGGTCTTGCCGACGTGGTGAAAGAAGAAGCCGCAGGCGGCAAACCGCTGCTCGGCATCTGCCTTGGTATGCAAATGCTGTTCGAGCGCAGTTTCGAATACGGTGAGCACGAAGGTTTGGGACTGATCGCGGGCAGTATCCGCCCCATCGCGGACGTGATCCCCGCGGGGCTGAAGATCCCCCACATCGGGTGGAACGCCCTGCAATTTACCGAAAAGCAAAGCCCGCTGTTCCGCCATATCCGGGACGGCGACCACGTGTATTTCGTCCACTCGTTCTATGCCGCCGATTGTGACGGGGCGGTGATCGCAAACGCGGAATACGGCGCCCCGCTGACCGCCGCCGTGCAAAACGGCAACGTGTTCGGCTGTCAGTTCCACCCCGAAAAAAGCGGCACCGTGGGGCTGAACATACTGCGTGCATTTTGTGAACTTTGAGGAGTGACCCTATGAAGATCTTCCCTGCAATCGACCTGTACGAAGGCAAAGCCGTCCGTCTGTTCAAGGGCGACTACGCGCAAATGACGGTATATAACGACGACCCGCTCGCCGTCGCACGCGACTTTGAGGCGGCGGGGGCGACCTGCCTGCATCTTGTGGACTTGGAAGGTGCCAAAAGCGGCGACACGCCCAATTTGGATACGGTAAAACACATCGTACAAAACACAAACCTGTTCACCGAGATCGGCGGCGGTATCCGCTCGATGCAAACGGTGAACGCCTACCTTTCGGCGGGTGTGGACCGCGTGATCCTCGGCACCGCCGCCGTGTGCGACCCCGCGTTTTTGCGCGAAGCGGTTACCACGTGGGGCGAGCGCATCGCCGTGGGTGTGGATATCCGCGACGGCAAGGTCGCCATCAAAGGGTGGACCGAGACCGCCGAAAAGGACGCGATGGCATTCTGCCGCGAACTGGAAACGCTCGGCGTGCGTACCGTCATCTGCACCGATATCTCGCGTGACGGTGCGATGCAAGGCACCAACCACGCGCTGTACCGCACGATGAGCGAACAGTTGTCGCTCGACATCGTCGCGTCGGGCGGCGTATCCTCGCTTTCCGACGTGGAGAAACTTGCCGAAACGAGCTTGTACGGCGCCATCATCGGCAAAGCGTATTACACCGGCGCCATCGACCTGCGCCGTGCGATCGAGGTGGCATCATGATAACCAAACGCATCATCCCTTGTTTAGACGTCCGCGACGGACGGGTGGTCAAGGGTGTCAATTTTGAAGGATTAAACGACGTCTCCTCCCCCGTGGAACTCGCGAAATACTACAGCGACAACGGCGCGGACGAACTCGTGTTTTACGACATCACCGCGTCGGCCGAAGGACGACAGTTGTTCACCGACATTTTGTGTGAAGTAGCACGCACCATCTTCATTCCGCTGACGGTGGGCGGCGGCATCAACACCACGGCGGATTTCGACCGCGTGCTGAAATGCGGTGCGGACAAGGTGAGCGTCAATTCGGGCGCGATCCGCAACCCCGCGCTCATCCGCGAAGCCGCGAAACTCTACGGCGACCAGTGCGTGGTGCTGTCGGTGGATATCAAGCGGGTGGACGGCGTGTTTCGCGTGTTTGCCAAAGGCGGGCGCGAGAACACGGGGTTAGAAGCCATCGACTGGATCCGCCGATGCGTAGAAGCGGGCGCGGGTGAAGTGGTGGTCAACTCCATCGATACCGACGGTGTGAAGAACGGCTTCGATCTGGAAATGCTGGATGCCGTCTGCCGTGCGGTATCGGTGCCGGTCATCGCCTCGGGCGGTGCAGGCAACAAACAGCACTTCACCGATCTGTTCCGTGCCCTGCCGAAGGTGGACGCGGGGCTGGCCGCCTCCATCTTCCATTTCCGCGAAGTGGCGATCCCCGACTTGAAACAAGAACTGAAACAAAACGGTATTCCCGTGAGAGTATAAGCAGAGGTGTATAGTATGCTGAACATTGACGAATTGAAATTTGACGAAAAAGGGCTCATTCCCGCCGTGGTGATCGACGCGAAGACCCGTAAACTGCTCACCCTCGCGTATATGAACCGCGAAAGTTTGCAGATCTCGATGGAAAAAGGGCTGACCTGCTTTTACAGCCGTTCGCGCGAGAAGTTGTGGCTGAAAGGCGAGACCAGCGGGAACTACCAGCACATCGTTTCCATCACCGCCGATTGCGACAAGGATGCCCTCGAGATCCTGGTGGAAAAGGACGGCCCCGCCTGCCACACGGGCGAAGAGTCCTGCTTCCACCATCCCGTGTGGCAGAGCGACGAGCGTCACGCCTTCTCGCTCGCACAGTTGATGTCCCTCATCGAAGGGCGCAAGACCGAGAAGAAGGAAGGCTCCTACACCACCTATCTGTTCGAAAAGGGCATTGATAAGATCCTCAAAAAAGTGGGCGAAGAATGCACCGAAGTCATCATTGCGGGCAAAGCGGATGACAAAAAGGAAACGGTATATGAAATTGCCGACCTCACCTATCACGTGATGGTACTGATGATCGAAATGGGGCTGTCGCTCGAAGACATCCATAACGAACTCGCCTCCCGCCACGTCATCGACCACAAGGTGAAGCAGGAGAAGATGACGCAATGATACGCGGGGATTTTCACGTCCACACCACCCACTGCGACGGGGCGCACACCCCGCGTGAGATGGTGGAAGCGGCACTGGCCCGCGGCATGACGCATCTTGGGTTTTCGGCACATTCGCCCATGGCGTTTTCCGAAGACTATACCCTTGAAAACGTTCGCCGCTATTACGAAGAGATCCGTGCTCTGCAAGCGGAGTACCGCGAGCGCATCACCATCTATTGCGGGATCGAAAAAGACCTCTATTCCCCGATGGATACCGCCGACTGCGAGTATATCATCGGCTCGGTACACTACGTACTGAAAGACGGAGAATATCTGGTGCTGGATCTCTCCAAAGAGCATCTTGCAGAAGGGGTCGGCCGCCTGTTCGGCGGGGATTGGTACGCGCTGGCAGAGGCATATTATGCCACGGTGGCCAAGCTCGGCGCATTGCATCCCGCCATCATCGGGCATTTCGACCTCATTACCAAATACAACGAAGACGGGTGCCTGTTTGACGAATCCCACCCGCGCTACGTGGCCGCCGCCGAAGCGGCGATCGAAGCGCTCGCTCCCTACGGCATCCCGTTCGAGATCAATACGGGTGCCATCTTCCGCGGCTATCGCACCACCCCCTACCCCGCGCCGCACCTGCTCTCATACATCGCTGAATGCGGCGGCACCGCCATTCTGTCGGGCGACGTGCACCATAAAGACGGGTTGGAACTGCACTTTGACGAATGCCGCGCCTTAGCGGCCGCCTGCGGTTGCCCGCTTGTGGATCTGCCGAAGGGGTTATGATGGGTGAAGGGTAACAGCGCCGATTTGAATCGCGCGTCCGCGAACATACGCGCAAATTCCGGGCGGACAGGCGGGGACGCCTGTCCCCTACCAAACGCATCGCGTCAAAATTTGGGGGTTGACAAAATCGCCCCAAATGCGTATACTATATTAGAAACAAAAAATTGAATACCGACTTATCAAGAGTGACGGAGGGAACAGGCCCTGTGATGTCCGGCAACCTGCCATACGGTAAGGTGCCAATTCCTGCGGGTAACACCGAAAGATGAGCGTTCATAACCGTTCGGCCTTTCGGTCGGACGGTTTTTTGTGAATTATATTACGGAGGATAACATAAGTATGAGCAGAACGTTTTTTACGTCGGAATCGGTGACGGAAGGCCATCCCGACAAAGTGTGTGACCAAATTTCGGACGCGGTGCTGGATGCTATTCTGGCACAGGATCCCACAGCGCACGTCGCGTGTGAGACGGTGGCGACCACGGGCATGGTGCTCGTGATGGGTGAGATCACCACCACCGCCACGGTGGATATTCCCGCCATTGCCCGCGGCGTGGTGTGCGATATCGGTTACAACGATGCCTCGCAGGGCTTCGACGGCAAGACCTGTGCCGTGCTGTCGGTGCTGGATGAACAGTCGCCTGACATTGCGATGGGTGTCAACGCGGCACTCGAAAGCCGTGAGGGCGATCACGAGGAATACGACCGCATCGGTGCGGGCGATCAGGGCTTGATGTTCGGCTTTGCCTGCAATGAAACGGCGGAGCTGATGCCCCTGCCGATCGCGCTTTCCCACAAACTGGCACAGCGCCTGGCGGCGGTGCGCAAGGACGGTACGCTGTCGTATCTGCGTCCCGACGGCAAAACCCAGGTGACGGTGGAATACGACGGGCTTACTCCCGTGCGGGTGGAAACGGTAGTCGTCTCCACCCAACACAGCGAGGACGTGACCCTTGAACAGATCCGCGCGGATCTGATCGCACAGGTCATCACCCCCATCATCCCTGCGGGGCTGATGGACGAAAACACCAAGATCTTCGTCAACCCCACCGGTCGTTTCGTAGTGGGTGGCCCCCACGGTGACAGCGGTCTTACGGGTCGTAAGATCATCGTGGATACCTACGGCGGCTACGCGCCCCACGGCGGCGGCGCGTTTTCGGGTAAAGACCCGACGAAGGTGGACCGTTCGGCAACCTATATGGCGCGCTATGCGGCGAAGAACGTGGTGGCGGCGGGGCTGGCTACCCGTTGCGAAGTGCAGGTGGCGTACGCCATCGGTGTGGCACGTCCCGTTTCGGTGCGTGTGGACACCAAGGGCACGGGTGTGATCACAGACGATCGCATTGCCAAAGCAGTGGAAGCGACCTTCGATTTCCGCCCGGCGGCGATCATCGACACCTTGCAACTGCGCCGTCCGCAGTACCGTCCGCTTGCGGCGTACGGTCACATCGGCCGCGAAGACGTGGACGTACGGTGGGAACGTACCGACCGCGTCGAGGCATTGCGTAAATTTGTAAACCTCTGAAAAGGAGTGACGGCGGTGAAACCGTTCTTTCGTCGCACGTGGGCACAGATCGATCTGGATGCCGTGCGGGATAATTATGAATATATCCGCCGACAACTGGCCGCAGATTGCCGCCTGATGGCGGTGGTCAAGGCGGATGCCTACGGACACTGCGTGCAATATATTGCGAAGTTGTACGACACGCTCGGTGTGCAGTGGTTTGCCGTTTCGAATCTGGAAGAAGCGCTGCAACTGCGGCAGATGGGGCTTTCCCAACGCATCCTTATCTTGTCCTACACCCCGCCCGAAGCGGCGGAGGCATTGGCGGAGCACAACATCACCACTGCGGTGGTGAGTTTGGAGCATGCCGAAGCACTCTCCGCCCGCGCCGCCGCTTTGGGTGTGCATCTTACGGTACACGTGAAGGTGGACACGGGCATGGCGCGCGTCGGTATGCGGGACACGGCGGATATCCTTGCCGCCGCCCGTCTGCCGCACATCACGGTGGAGGGCATCTTCACTCATTTTGCCACGGCGGATACCGAGGACGAAGCCTTCGTGCATGCCCAGTATGCGGCATTTCAGGAACACATCGCCGCGGCGAAAGCCGCAGGGGTGGAGTTTGCACTGCACCACTGTTGCAACAGCGCCGCCACCTTGCGGTATCCCGAAATGCACATGGATATGGTGCGTCCGGGCATTATTCTGTACGGCTGTATGCCGGACGGCAGTGCCAATCCCAACCTGCGTCCCGCACTGAGCCTCCAAACGGTAGTCTCGCAGGTGAAAACGGTCACGGCGGGAGAAACGGTCAGTTACGGCCGCACCTTTACTGCTTCAAACCCCATGCGCCTGGCCACCGTGCCGATCGGTTACGCCGACGGGTATTCCCGTCTGTTTTCCAACCGTGCCGCGATGTTGGTGGCAGGAAAACGCGCCCCCGTGGTAGGCCGTGTGTGTATGGATCAGACGGTGCTGGACGTGAGCGGCGTGGAGGCGGTCGCGGCGGGAGATACCGTGACCGTGTTCGGTGAAGGCTTGCCGGTGGAAGAACTGGCGGCCGAGATCGGTACCATTTCGTACGAACTCTTGTGTTTGATCGGCAAACGCGTACCGCGTGTGATCGTAGAAAACGGCGATATTGTCGGTGTACACGACGTGATAGGGGGATAAGTATGGATAGAGCGCGTATTGAAGCGGCGGTGCGGGAGTTGCTTGCCGCTATCGGAGAGGACCCCGACCGTGAAGGTTTGGTAGAAACGCCGAACCGTGTGGCACGTATGTATGAGGAGATCTTCGGCGGGCTTGCGGAAGATCCCCGCCAACATTTGAAGATTTTCAACGAAGGGCAGAACGAAGAACTCGTGACGGTGCGGGATATTCCCCTGCATTCGATGTGTGAGCATCATCTGCTCCCGTTCACGGGTGTAGCGCATATTGCGTATATCCCGCGGGACGGGCGGGTGCTTGGGTTGTCGAAACTGGCACGTGTGGTGAACTGCTACGCCCGCCGTCCGCAGTTGCAAGAGCGGCTGACGGCACAGATCGCGGATTTTTTGGAAAAAGAACTGCAACCGCAGGGGGTGGCGGTCATCATCGAAGCGGAACACCTGTGCATGACCATGCGCGGCGTGCGCGCCGCAGGTGCCACCACGCAGACGTCGGCACTGCGCGGGATCATGCGCTCCGACGTGCGTACGCGTGCGGAAACGCTGTCGTTGCTGACGGGGAAATAAGTTACAAAACGGGGCTGTCGCGTTAAAGCAAAATTGCACAAAAGAGGATACGAAGCTTTGCCTCCCTTGTGTAAGGGGAGGTGGCTTTTGTCGTTAGCAAAAGCCGGAGGGGTTGTTGAGAGAGCGCTTTACTCTTCATATCCCCTCAGTCGGCTTCGCCGACAGCTCCCCTTGCATCTTCAAGGGGAGCCATTATCCTCTTCTGTTTGTGCAAAATGCCTTTAACGCGACAGCCCTTTTTTGTAACCTTTTCATCTTTAAAACAGCGGTAATTTTTGGGAAAACTTCAAAAACGGCGTTTTTGTTGTGACATTTTAACAAAAACAACACTTAACATTTGGGTATATTGTGGTGAACGGAAAAGCTGAAAAGGTTACAATTTTGTAACTTGCTTTTTACTCTTTTCCATAGTATAATTCACTCGAAGGCAGGGAACTGCTGAAATTAGAGTTGAATATAACGACAGTAAAGGAGGAATACCGATGCAAAAGGTACTGGTTTTGAATGACTACTATGTGCCCGCCAAGCGCCCCACGCGTGAATATCTGTTCTGCAAGCGCGCGCTCGATATCGTCGTTTCCTTTTTGATGTTGCTTCTTCTGTTGCCCGTTCTGGCGGTCGTCGCGGTGGCGGCGGCGGCGGATACGCACGGTTCGCCCATCTTCGTGCAGGAGCGCATGGGCCGTGCGGGCAAATCCTTCCGCGTGTACAAGTTCCGCACCATGAGCGTGAATGCGCCGGCGAATATGCCGACCTATCTCTTCAACGATGCGAACTCCTATATCTCCCGCGTCGGCGGTTTCCTCCGCAAGACCAGTTTGGATGAACTGCCGCAACTCTGGAACATCCTGAAGGGTGATATGAGTTTTGTCGGCCCCCGTCCTGTGGTGTTGCAGGAAACGGAACTGCTGGATCTCCGCCGTAAGAACGGTGCGGGTATCGTTCGTCCGGGTCTCACGGGTCTGGCGCAGATCAGCGGCCGTGACGATGTGTGCGTCGGCTTGAAGGCGAAACTCGACGGCGAGTACGCCGCGAACATGAGCCTGTTCGGCGACATCAAGATCTTCCTGAAGACGTTTATCAACGTGCTGAAGTCGGAAGGCGTGACTGAAGGCGGTCAGCCCGAACTCGCCACCACCGAAGAGAAACCGGTGGAAAAGGCGGTATCCTAAAAAGGAATGAAAACAAGGCGTGCAATTTGCACGCCTTGTTTTTTGTCCGTAGGGGAGGGCCTCTGTGCCCTCCCGTAAATCCCGCGCAAAACCGATATGGTAGGGTGCGGCGATTTTCGACGCACCACGGGGGAGACACATTTTCCGGAAACGGGCGGCAGATTGCCGCCCCTACCGTGCGGGTCGGGTGTGCGGTAGGGGCGCGCATTGCGCGTCCGCGGGTTGCAACGCATTCCAACGGTGGACGACCGATGGTCGCCCCTACCGCATTATTCAAAACGGTGTACCGTAAAAAGCGGGAATGGCAACTGCCATTCCCGCTTTCTCATATCTTTGTAAAATCTTCAAAGGTCAATTCCAACTCTTCCGCAGGCACTTCCAGCGACAGCAGAGCGCCCGTTTGGGGGTCGGAGTACAAGGTGTAGGTCACACCCGTTTCGATCTCGCCCGTGGTCTTGCACCGTCCGTCGTCGGTCACCACGCCCTCCGCCGTGGTGTAGACCACCGCATCCAGCGCTTGCAACAGCCGTTTCCCCAGTGCCGCCGACGGCACCTTTTCGGGGGAAAGTGACCATTTAAGCCCCAACATACCGAGCGTGACCGTCTGTCCGTCCCACGTCATGGTGAGACCGTTCAACTCGTCGGGTCTGGTCAGTGTGAGGGTGAGCAGACCCGCCGAACTGCGCTCGACCGTTCCTGCCACCTCGTCACCGTGATAGGTACCCTCGGCGGTGCAGGAAAAACCGACGGCGATGGGGCGTTCGCCCACGGCGGCGGCGGTGTTACACCCCGTAAGCAGAAGGCACAGCAGAAGCGGGAACAGACGAAGCGGACGGGTCATGCGGCAACACTCGTTTCTCAAGATCTAAAAACGATTCGCCGAGCGCGTCGATGATGTCCCGCGGAAGCATCGCGTGTTGCGAGTGTTTCGCGGCCGCGCGGTCGCCTGCCGCACCGTGCAGATACACAGCGCACATCGCCGCCGCCCACGGCTCCATCCCCTGTGCCAGGAAGGCACCGAGCATACCTGCGAGCACGTCGCCGCTGCCGCCCGTTGCCATACCGGGATTTCCCGTGGGGTTTAAAAGCAGGGCGCGGTGGGGTGAGGCAATGACCGTCTCGTGTCCTTTGAGCACTAAGGTCACGCCGTATTCCTCTGCAAATTCCCGCGCCACCGCCGTGCGACGGGCTTGCACGTCGGCAACCGTGCCGCCGATAAGCCTTGCCATTTCGGCGGGGTGCGGCGTGAGTACCAACGGCCGTCGGATCGTTTTCAATCTATCTATATGCGCCGCCACGGCATTTATGCCGTCCGCATCGAGTACCAGCGGCGTATCCCCGTGGCTTAGCACGTCCCACACCATCTCTTCGGCGGCGGGGGTGCGGCCGAGCCCGCATCCGAGCACCACGGCGGTGGCAGCTTTCGCCTTCACACGCACCGACATCTGGGCGGTAGCGTCGGTACTGTCGAGCGGCAGACAGACCGCTTCGGGCAGGGCGGCGGCAAAAATGGGATAGATACTGCGAGGAAGTGCGGCGGTGAGCAGTCCGACGCCGCAACGGAGTGCCGCTTCGGCACACAGACGGGCGGCACCCGCCATGCCGTCACTGCCCGTGACGGTGAGCAGATGTCCGTACGTACCCTTGTGGGAATCCGCCGCGCGGGGGGCGAAATGGGATTGTACCATACTGTAGGATACGGTGATCTGTCCGTGACTGTAACGGTCTATCAGTTCCTCGTCGATGCCGATGGCGGCCACCTCTACCCTTCCGTAATACGGTGCACATGCCGCGGCGATGAGCGCGGGCTTCAGCGCCGAAAAGGTCACGGTAAGGGTGGCAGGCAAGACATCGGCATCCGCTTCACCCGTGTCGGCATTGAGACCGCTCGGGATATCCACCGCCACCACGGGTGCGGCTGTGCCGTGCGCCAGACGAAACAGATGGCGCATATAATCGGGCAGTGCACCGTGAAAGCCGATGCCGAACACGGCGTCCACGATCATTCCCGCCGACCGCACCGCCTCTGCCGCCAAAAACGGCTCGGTCTCCAAATTGCATAAGGTGACCGCCGTGCCTTTTAAGCGTTCCAGCATCTCACGTGCCTGCTCGGTGGTGGGAGCACCGCTCATCAGCACCACCGTGACGGCGGCACCTTCATCCAGCAACTTGCGGGCAATGACAAATCCGTCCCCGCCGTTGTTGCCGTTTCCGCACAGCACGGCGACCCGCCGCCCTTCCATCGCCCAGTTTGAGCGAATGACGCGCGCGGCGGCACTGCCCGCGTTTTCCATCAAACGCAGGAACGAGAGCCCGCCCGCTACGGCGGCTTGTTCCAATTTGCGCATACTGTCGACCGACAATACCTTCATGCTTATTCCTCCGTCGGGATCTCGTAGTTTTTCGTCACCTCGCGGCGAAGCAGCGGGGATAACCCTTCCACCAACGCCGCCAGCACGCGGGCGTTCGGTTGAAACACCACGGCGGTGTGACCGTTCTTTTTGCTGTGATAGGTGAAGTACCACAGATCGGCCGCTTCACCCGTGACACACTTCACCACGCGGTTGAAACGGGAAAGATCGCATTCCGCCGTATACGGGGCGAGCGATTCGATCTTATCCCCGCGCACCGAAACGAGACGCAGACGACGGCGCTTGCCGCGGATGCGGTCGATGTCGATATCCCCGTTGGTCACACAGTATTCGTATTCGGTGATGAGCATCGACGTGCACCAGTACCAGCCGTACCCGACACCGACCACGCCGAACGGCAACAGAATACCGCCGAAAAACACCGACAGGGTGAGCAGTACCAGCGCCGCCACCGTCAACCCGAACATTGAGAAGAAGTAGCGACCGCCGCGGTTTTCACGAATCAATTGTTCCACAAACAAGTCCATAAAGACATCTCCTTTATATTTCTGACCTCATTATACACGAACGCCGCGAAGATTGCAACGCCTACCCGTAAACAGTTTGTGAAAAAAACGCTTGACAAACTGCGACTACGCGTGTAGAATATAAATAGACTACAAACGTAGACAAGGAGAGAGGACTATGAAGATACCGCATATCGGCGAAGCGGAACTGGCGGTGATGCAGGTACTGTGGCAGGCGGGCGAACCACTGACTACGGCAGAGATCAACCGTGCGGTGGAGGCGCGTGGGTGGAAGCGTACCACCATTTCCACCTTTTTGACCCGCCTTACTGAAAAAGGAGCGGTGACCGCCGAAAAGCGCGGCGCGGGGTACTACTACACCCCCGTGTTGGGTGAAGAGGAGTATCGCCGTGCGCAGACGGGAGCGCTCGTACATTCGCTGTTCGGCGGGTCGGTGACGGCGCTGGCGGCGAGTTTATTTGAAGATACCGCGCTTTCGGACGAAGACGTGCGGGAGTTGCGGGCGATCTTGGAGAGGAGCGCCCGATGACCGCGCTGTACGCCTGCTTGCGCGCCGCCGTGATCGCGGGTGCGGCAGGCAGTGCGGCGGCAGTGTTGTTGGGGCTGTTGTTTTCGTGCGTGCGGCGCACGTCGCTTTCGTGGCAGTACCGCCTTTGGGTGGCGGCGGGCGTGTTGTTTTTGTTGCCCGTGCGTATCGCATTGCCGCAAACGGCCGCACCCGCACCGCTCACGACGGTGACGGTGTACATCACCGAGACCGCGACCCGTCCCCTGCCGTCCCCGACGGCGGCGGTGCCGCAAATGACGTGGGGCGACGTGGCGGCACTCGTTTGGCTCTCGGTCGCCGCAGGTCTGCTTGTGTATCACACCGTGAGGTATACCGTAGTAGTGCGCCGTCTTCGCCGTGCGACCCGCGCGGTGCCGTGCCCACGGCTTGCGGAATACACCGCACGACGGGTACGGGTACGGCAGGGGGCGTGTGTCTGTTCGCCCATGCTCGTGGGGTCGTTCCGCCCGACGTTGTATCTGCCCGACCGCCCGTTGGACGAGATGCCGTTGCGGCACGTATTGGCGCACGAAACGGTGCATCTGCACCGCGGGGATCTGTGGATCAAGCGTCTGTGCCTGATAATACGGTGCGTGCAGTGGTACAACCCTGCGGCGCACCTGGTGTGCCGCCGCATCGCGGCGGTGTGCGAGACGTCGTGCGATACGGCGGCGATCGCGAAATGCGGCGGCGACACGGCAGCGTATCTCGGGACGGTGTTATCCTTGCTTTCTGCGGGCGGCACGACGCCGCTCACCACCGCCATGGCGGGAAGTTCCAAACGCATCAAAGCGCGGTTTCGCACGGTGAGTGCGTACCGTCCCCGCCGCGCGGTGACGGTGTGCGCGGTCATTGCCGCGGTCGTACTGCTCGCGGGTGCGTTGTGCGCCGGCGGAGTGTACGCAGGACAAAATACCGCACCCCTGAAACCGCAACCCGTACTGAAACCGTTCACCGCGCCGGAGATCACGGTGGATCGCGGCGAAGAGGCCGAGGAAGAGACGTCAAACGGCTTGCGCTGGCCGT
This sequence comes from uncultured Eubacteriales bacterium, assembly GCA_964515215.1. Lineage (GTDB taxonomy): Bacteria > Bacillota > Clostridia > Oscillospirales > Acutalibacteraceae > SIG588. Next base: position 8,148 of record CAZESL010000007.1, on the reverse strand, counting down.
TGTTGCAAACGAAGACTGCCGTATCCGCGACCTACGGCTACCGCTGGGGAAATCTGCATCGCGGTATCGATATCGCCGCTACGGTGGGGGATCCCGTGGTGGCGGCGGGCGACGGTAAAGTGATCGCGTGCGAAATCGACACCTACAACGGCGGGTACGGCACGACGGTGCTGATCGATCACGGAGACGGCGTGCAGACGTTGTATGCTCATTTGGACGGCATATCGGTCACATCGGGCGACTTCGTCACCGCGGGGCAGACGATTGCCCGTGTGGGTATGACGGGAGAGGTCACCGGCCCGTGTCTGCACTTTGAGGTGCGGGTGAACGAGGTGGCGGTCGACCCGCTTTTGTGGCTGGATGATGTGAACGTTTTGTAAGAAGAAGGAGAAACGAATGCGGCGAATTAAACTTGTGTGGCTCTTGTGTGCCGCTTTGTTACTGGGCGGGTGCACCCCGCAGGGAAGCGTTCCTGCCACGAACACCACCGTGCCCACCGTGTCTACCACAACTGCCACGACGGTGACGACCACCACGACCACCCGCCCCACCGTACCCGCACCTGCGGCGTTTCGGCTGAACGGCGTGCCGCTCATTCCGCAACATCCGCAGTATCCTACGGGGTGTGAGTCCGCCGCTGCGGTGATGGCGTTGCAATGGGCAGGTGAGCCGGTGACGATGGAGGATTTCGTGGACAAGCATTTGGTGAAGAACACCAATTTTTATTATGAAGACGGTGTGTATTACGGCCCGGACCCGCGGGAAGTGTTTGCGGGCGATCCGCGCACCACGTCGTCGTACGGCTGTATGTCCCCCGTGATCCGTCGGGCGATGATAAGCGTGCTCGGCGGGGGCGAGCGGGTGGAGGATGCTTCGGGTCTTTCCATGACCGCTTTGTGTGAGCAGTACGTCGCGCAAGGGATACCCGTGGTGGTGTGGGTGTCCATCAATATGCTGGACGTATACCCCTCCGCCTCGTGGACGACCCCTGCGGGGGATACCTACACGTGGCCTGCCAACGAGCACTGTATGTTGCTCATCGGCTACGACGAAGAAAATTACTATTTCAACGACCCGTACAAAGGACGTGAAGTGACCTATTCCCGCACACGGTCGGAATCGCGCTACGAAGCACTCGGTAAGCAGGCGTTAGCGGTAATTCCCTACTTGTAATTTTCTCGCGTTTCTGTTATGATGGCAGAGAGGTGAGAATATGTCGGGAACGGTCTTATTGATCTTTGAAATTATCGGTACCATCTCGTTTGCCATTTCGGGCGCGGTCACCGCGTTGCAAAAGAAGATGGATATCTTCGGCGTGGTGATCTTAGGGCTCACCACCGCAGTCGGCGGCGGTGTGATTCGGGATATCATTTTGGGACAGACGCCCCCTGCGACGTTCCAAAATCCGCTGTATGCACTGGTGGCGGTCGCCACGGCGGTGGTGGTGTTTTTCCCTGCCGTGCGGCGGTTGTTTGATCGGCATCACCGCTCGTATGAACTGGTGCTCCTGGTGATGGATTCGCTGGGGCTCGGCGTATTCACAGTGGTGGGGATCCGCACTGCCTACGGTGTGTCCCACGGGTTCGGGCTGTTTTTGCTCATCTTCGTCGGTGTGATCACGGGTATCGGCGGCGGTGTGATGCGTGACGTACTGGCGGGCAATACGCCCTACATTTTCGTGAAGCATTTCTACGCTACCGCGTCGCTCATCGGAGCGTTTACCTGCGTCGGCTGTTGGCCGTTGCTCGGTGAGACGTGGGCGATGGTGTGCGGTGCCGCCGTGGTGGTGCTGCTTCGCCTGCTGGCGGCGCATTTTCACTGGAGTTTACCAAAAGCGGAATAAGGAGGATATGGGCGAATGGGCGTGTATTCCATTACCGATTTTGGTGCGCGGGCAGACGGCTCGCTCTGTACGGCCGCCATTCAGGCGGCGATCGACGCCTGCTTTGCGGCGGGCGGCGGTGAAGTGACGGTGCCAGCCGGCACCTTTGTGACCGCGACGGTGCGTCTGCGCAGTCGGGTGACGTTGCATTTGTTGAAAGATGCCTGCCTGCTCGGCAGCCGCGATGCCGAAGATTACACCCACTGGGCGGAGGATCGCGTGGAGCCGCTCGACGGTGAAACGGCAAAGCTGAAAGCCGCCGTTGCGGCGGGTGACCCGTTTACCTTCAACTACGTGTGTGCGCGTTGGAGAAACGCACTCATTCGCGCGTTTTGTGCGGAGGATATCGCCGTCATCGGTGAGGAAAACGCCGTGATCGACGGATCGGATTGTTACGACCCGCAGGGAGAGGAAGGGTTTCGCGGCCCGCACGCCATCGGGTTTGAGGATTGCACGGGTATCACCCTCAAAGGGTATACGATCCTGCGCAGTGCCAACTGGGCGCATTGCGTTTTTCACTGCCGCGATATCACGGTGGAAAACGTGCGCGTGATGGGCGGGCACGACGGGGTGCATTTCCGCTCGTGCGACCGTGCGACCGTGCGTAACTGTGTGCTCCACACGGGCGACGACTGTATTGCGGGTTTTGACAACACCGATATTCTGGTGGAGGATTGCGAGCTGAACACCGCGTGCAGCGGGTTCCGCTTCGGCGGCACAAGGGTGACGGTGCGCCGTTGCCGCTTGTTCGGCCCTGCGGAATTTATGCACCGTTTCTCCCTCGCTGAGGAGGAAAAACGGCAGGGAGCCGCGGCATTGCCCGCGGCGCATCACCGCAAAAATATGCTCAGCGCGTTTACGTATTTTGCCGACGATTCGCGTATGGTGCGTGAGTTGCCGGGTGAGTTCCTGGTGGAGAACTGCACGGTGGACAACGTGGACCGCTTGCTTCACTACAACTATTCGGGCAACGAGACGTACCAAAAGAACCGTCCTCTCCGTGACATCACGTTCCGCAACCTGAAGGCCACGGGGATCCGTATGCCGCTCACACTGTACGGTACGCCCGATTGTCCCGTGACCGCCGTGTTCGAGAACGCGTGCATCGAGACGAAGGGAGATATTCCGCTGATGCAGGCGGCGTATTTTGCGCGTATCGAATTGAACGGCGTCGTGACCGCCGACCCGCGTGTGCGGGTGTGGACCGAAGGTGTGATCACGGGGGATACGCCCGTGGCGGTGGAAATGGCAGACGAGCCGTTTTTCACCGAAGCGATATGAGAAATAAATGACCACCCGCCGTACGGCGGGTGGTCATAGGGATAAAAATGGAGAGAATGTATCTTGAAAGGTACATTCTCTCTATTTGTTTTGGTAGATATTCACTTGACTTCGAAAGGCGCTGTGGCCCTTGGCCCCCTCAACGAGGGGGCTGGCATTCGCCGCCCGTGAAACGGGTGGGCGAATGACTGGGGGAGTTCCTATAACCGAGCACTCACTAAAAGTGTCGCTACAGCGCACATACTCGTATACACCGCCAAACTCCCTCCGGCTTTCCCGTGGCTTGCACCACGGGAAAGCCACCTCCCTCAATGAGCGAGGCTTGGGTTCGCTCTAATTCCTAACCTCACTCACATTACGGCGGGTGGCTTCTTATCGTTTATTCCGCGCAAACCGCAAGCAGTACGTCGAGCGCTTCATCCAACAGTTCCTGCGGGATGGTGAGGGCGGGCAGCAGGCGCACCTTGGTCTTGGCGGTGAGGCACAGCACACCGCGTTCCATACAAGTACGCACGACGTCGGCGGCGGGCTTTTCGGTCTCGATGCCGAGCATCAAGCCCTTTCCCGTGACCGCTTTGATGCCGCGTGCACCCGTGAGGCGTGCTACGGCGTGAGCCGCTTTGTCCCGCACGGCGGCGAGCAGGGCGTCGTCCAGACGGTCGAGCACGTGGCAGGCACCCGCCGCGGCGACGGGATTGCCGCCGTAGGTGGAGCCGTGGTCGCCCGCGCCAAGTACCGACGAGACTTTTTTGCTCATCAGCGTGGCACCGATGGGTAGACCGCCGCCGAGTCCTTTGGCGGTGGTCACCACGTCGGGGGTGATCCCGTAATGCATATAGGCGTACAGCGCGCCCGTGCGTCCGTTACCGGTCTGCACCTCGTCCACCATTAAAAGCATATCCCGCTCGGCGGCGAGACGTGCCATTTCGTGTACGAACTCCTCGGTGAGCGGCAATACGCCGCCTTCGCCTTGCACGCATTCAAACAGCAGGGCGGCAGGGTCGTGTTCTTCCACGGCGGCGCGCAGAGCGGCGATGTCGTTCGCGGGGGTGTGGGCAAAGCCGGGGGTCAGCGGTTGAAACAGGGTGTGGAAATGGTCCTGCCCCGTTGCCGCCAAAGTGGTGAGCGTGCGTCCGTGAAAACTGTTTTGCAAGGTGAGAATGGTGTGGCGTCCCGATGCGGCGGCATATTTGCGCGCGATCTTCACGGCACACTCGTTTGCCTCCGCACCCGAGTTGCTGAAAAACACCTTGTCCATACCGGTGCGGGTGCACAGCCGTTCGGCTAAGTTTGCACAGGGCGCGGTGTAATAGAGATTGGACATATGCTGTACCGCACCGAGTTGTGCGGTGACGGCGGCGACCCAGCCCTCGTCTGCGATGCCGAGTGCGGTCACGCCGATACCGGACCCCATGTCGATGTAGCGGCGGCCGTCGGTGTCGAACACCTCCGAGCCGTGGCCGTGGTCGATGGTGACGGGAAAGCGGGCGTACGTACCCGCGACGTAGCGGTCGTCTTTCGAGCGGATATCACACATATTACTCGTCCTTTCTGCGGGTGACCATCGTACCCGCACCTTCGTCGGTCAACAGTTCCATCAGAATGGAATGCGGAACGCGTCCGTCCATAATGGTCACATTCTTCACGCCGCAGTGGATCGCCTCAATACAGCAATCCACCTTCGGGATCATACCGCCCGAGATGATCCCTTCGTCGTACAGATGCGCCGCTTCGTCAATGGTCACCTCGGTGATGAGGGTGGACGGATCATCCTTATCGCGCAGAATGCCGGCGATATCGGTCATCATGATCAGACGTTCGGCGGCGAGTGCACCCGCAACGAACGCGGCGGCGGTGTCACCGTTGATGTTATACGTATTGCCTTCGCGGTCACAGCCGATGGTGGAGATGACGGGGATATAGCCGCCTTCCAACAGATCAAGTACCGGCTTGATGTGCACGTGGGTGATCTTGCCCACGTATCCCAGGGCGGGGTCTTTCATCTCGGCACGGATCAGACGGCCGTCGATACCCGAAATGCCCATGGCTTTGCCGCCCTTGGCCTCCAGCAGGTTGACGAGCGTTTTATTTACCTTGCCCGCCAGTACCATCTGCACGATATCCACCGTCTCTTTGTCGGTGACGCGCAAGCCGTTTACGAATTCCGGCTTTTTACCGAGTTTATCCATCAACTCGTTGATCTCGGGGCCGCCGCCGTGCACCAGTACCACCTTGACCCCGATTAGCCACAGCAGAACGATATCTTCCATCACCTGCTGTTTCAACTGTTCGTTGATCATGGCGTTGCCGCCGTATTTCACCACGACGATCTTGCCGGTGTAGCGTTTGATATAGGGTAACGCCTGTGTCAGTACTTCGGCGCGTTGTGCGTTGGAAAATGCGAGTTCCATGGTGTAATCTCCTCTGCTTTAAGTGCGATAGTCGCCGTTGATCTTGACGTAGTCATAGGTGAGGTCACAGCCCCACGCGGTGGCGGCGGCGGAACCTTCGCCCAACGTGATCAGGATCTCGATCTCTTTTTCCAAAAGGATCTCTTTGGCACGTTCTTCCGAGAAGGGAATGCCCGCGCCGTTTTTACACACGGCAACGGTGCCTGCCACACTGCGGAAAGAGACGTCCACCCGCCCGACGTCTACGGTCGCGCCGCTGTAGCCGATAGCACACAGCACGCGTCCCCAGTTGGCGTCGGCACCGAACATGGCGGCTTTCAGCAAACTGGAGCAGATCACGCTTTTGGCAACGGTTTTCGCGGTCGCTTCATCCGCCGCACCGCTCACGCGGCATTCCAGCAAGCGGGTAGCACCTTCGCCGTCCCCCGCGATCATACGGCACAGTTGTACCGTCACGGTGTTGAGCGCTTTCATAAAGCAGGCGAAATCCGCGTCTTCTTCGGTAATGAGGGGGTTGCCTGCCGCGCCGTTGGCAAGTACCGTCACCATATCGTTGGTGGAGGTATCGCCGTCCACACTCACCATATTGAAGGTGTTCGCGATATCGGCAGACAGTGCTTTTTGCAACATGGCGGGAGAAATGGCAACGTCGGTGGTGATGAATACCAGCATGGTTGCCATGTTGGGGTGGATCATACCGCTGCCCTTAGCGATACCGCCGATGCGGCAGACTTGTCCGCCGAGCGTGAATTCCACCGCGACCTGTTTTTTTACCGTGTCGGTAGTCATAATGCCCTCGGCGGCATCGTCACTGCCGTCGGCCGAGAGCCCCGCCGCAAGAGCGGGCAGGCCCTCGGCGATGGGGGCGATGGGCAACGGTTGCCCGATCACACCCGTGGAGGCGATGACCATCGCTTCGGGGGCAAGCCCCAGTGCGTCGGCCGCCAGACGGCTCATGGTCTCCGCGATCTCGATACCGTCGGCGTTGCAGGTGTTGGCGTTACCGCTGTTGCAGAGAATCGCCTGTGCCGTGCCGTCCGCGAGATGCGCTTTGGTAACGAGCAGGGGTGCACCCTTCACAAGATTGGTGGTGTACACCGCGGCGGCCGCCGCGGGCGTATCGCTCACAATAAGCGCCAGATCCTTCTTACTGCGGTTCTTACGGATACCGCAATGGATGCCGTTTGCTTTAAATCCTTTTGCGGCACACACGCCGCCGTTGATCAGTTTCATACCTTACCTCCGCATATCAGACCGGTATCCTCCGGCACGCCGAGCAGCAGGTTCATCAGCTGAATGGCGGAACCGGAAGCGCCTTTTCCCAAATTGTCAAACCGTGCCGTGAGCAACAGGCGTTCGGCGTTGCCGCCCACGGAGATCTGCATATCGTCCCGCCCTGCGAATGCCGCGGCGGATAAGAAGCCGTTTTCGTCTGCACCTTCGGCATAGTGCACCAGACCGCCGCGATAGTAATCGCGATACAGTGCCCGTACACAGTCGGCGGAGCCGTTGAGCTGATGGGCAAACAACGGGACCGTCACCTCCATGCCGCTGTAATACGGTGCGACGATGGGGCAAAAAGCGGGGGCACTGTTAAGGCCGGTCGTGGCAACCATCTCTTTAAGATGCTTGTGCTGTTGGGTCAGACCGTACTGCCGCGGTGCATCAAGCAGGGGGTCACGCTCTGCCGACTCGTATTCCGCGATCATCGCCTTGCCGCCGCCGGAATAACCCGTGAGCGAAAAGCAGGTGAGGGCGGTATCGGGCGAGAGCAACCCGCTTTGTACCAGCGGCTCGATCAATGCCACAAAACCGCTGGCGTGGCAACCGGGGTTGGCGATGCGTCGGGCGTTTTTCAGCCGCTCACGTCGCCCGTGCAGTTCCGCAAAACCGTATTCCCACGCGGGGTCGGTACGGTGGGCGGTGGAGGTATCGATCACAGCCGTGTGCGGATCGTCCACCAGCGATACCGCTTCGATCGCCGCCGCATCCGGCAAGCAAAGAAATACCACATCCGCACGGTTCATATACTCCTTGCGCGCGGCGGTGTCCTTACGCAGTGCCTCCGGGATCAGCAACAACTCGATATCCCGTCGCCCTGCTAAGCGATCGTATATTCTGAGGCCGGTGGTGCCGGCTTGTCCGTCAATGAAGATCTTTGCCATAACGGGTCTGTCCCCTTTTTTAAAATATGGTACTTATTATACAAGTCTCCCACACGGATGTCAAGGATTTATTCATAAATATTCAGTGAATTTGTCAAATTTATGCATCGTGACTGCTTGCGGGCACCGTTTTGAGAAAAGTTTGGTAATTAATATAGAATTGCGATACAAAAAAGACCGTCTACATCCTCGCCGATGTAAACGATCCTGTATAAGAGTGAATAATTATGCAAAGAATTGAATGGTGTCGGTTTGTGATAAAAGTCCGTCCGATCCGCGGACGCGCAATGCGCGCCCCTACCGCCTGACCGATGTTGTCTGCATACCGTAGGGGCGATCTGCGATCACCCACGGCGGGTGCCAAGCCTTCCTCCCCGAGGAAGGTGGCACGAGCGACAGCGAGTGACGG
>CAZESL010000006.1:27342-33804 GCA_964515215.1 uncultured Eubacteriales bacterium | reverse complement strand
CCCTCCGTCTTCGGCGATGCCGAAGCCACCTCCCTCGTCAGAGGGAGGCGAGAAGCTTTTTCATTTGTGAACGTTACCTTGACGCGATAGCCTCTTGTTTTTGAAGAAAGGACGGAACAGAATGAAAAAACCGCTTACCCTCATCATTATGGACGGCTTCGGTATCAACGAGTCGGATTACGGCAACGCCATCACCGCGGCGAACACCCCGCGGTTGAACGAACTGTTTGCAAACAATCCCACCACCACCATCGGTGCTTCGGGGCTGGACGTCGGTCTGCCGGACGGGCAGATGGGTAACAGCGAAGTGGGCCACACCAACATCGGCGCGGGTCGCGTGGTATACCAGATGCTGGTCAAGATCTCGAAGTCCATCACCGACGGCGACTTTTTCGAAAATCCCGCCCTGCTTTCGGCGGTGGAAAACTGCAAAAAGAACGGCACGGCTTTGCATCTGATGGGTCTTCTGTCGGACGGCGGCGTACACAGCCACAACGAGCATCTCTACGGCCTCTTGGAAATGGCGAAGCGCCACGGGCTTACCAAGGTGTACGTGCACGCGCTGATGGACGGCCGTGACGTGCCGCCTACCTCGGGTGTGGACTTTATGCAGGCGCTGTGCGATAAGATGACCGAGATCGGCGTGGGTAAGGTCGCCACCGTGTGCGGCCGTTACTACGCGATGGATCGCGATTTTGCGTGGGATCGCGTGGTCAAAGCCTACTCCGCGATGGTGTACGGCGAGGGCGAGACGGCGGCGTGCCCCGTGCAGGCGATGAAGGATTCCTACGCCGCGGGCGTGACCGACGAATTCGTGGTACCCACCGTGCTGGATAAGGAAGGTACCATCGGGGCCGACGACAGCGTGGTGTTCTTCAACTTCCGCCCCGACCGTGCGCGTCAGATCACCCGTGCGTTCGTGGACGAAGCGTTTGACGGCTTTGAGCGCAAAAACGGTATGTTCCCGTTGAATTTTGTGTGTATGACGCAGTACGATGCCACCATGCCGAACGTGTCGGTGGCATTCCCGCCGCAGGAACTGACCATGACGATGGGCGAGGTACTGAGTAAAAACGGTCTCACCCAGTTGCGTATTGCGGAGACCCAGAAGTACGCGCACGTGACCTTCTTCTTCAACGGCGGTGAAGAGCGTGTGTTTGACGGCGAAGACCGCGTGCTGATCCAGTCGCCCGACGTGCCGACCTTCGATCTGCAACCCGAAATGAGCGCGTACCCCGTGTGCGACGAAGCGGTGAAGCGCATCGAGTCGGGCAAGTACGACGTTATCATTCTGAACTACGCGAACTGCGATATGGTCGGCCACACGGGTGTGTTCGATGCGGCGGTCGCGGCGGTGCAGGCGGTGGACGAGTGCGTCGGCCGTGTTGTGGATGCGACCTTGAAGATGGGCGGCAGTGCGATCATCACCGCCGACCACGGCAATGCGGACAAGATGTACGAGCCGGACGGCAGCCCGTTCACGGCACACACCACCTTCCCCGTGCCGTTCTGCGTGGTGGGGTATCCCTGCACCCTGCGTGAGACGCACGGTCGCTTGGCGGATATCGCACCGACCATGCTCACCATGCTCGGTGTGGAGCAACCCGCCGATATGGATGGCGAGACCATGATCGAAACGAAGCTGTAAATTTCCAAGCGGAGAATGCCTTTGCGGCGTTCTCCGCGCTTTATTTGACTTTTTCTGTCGTATTTGTTATGATGGAACGGAAAGAGAGGGGACTGTTATGAAACGCGTGTTATCGATTTTTCTGTCGCTGGTGATGCTCTTGTCACTCATTCCCGCAGGTGCGGTGGAATTTTCTTTTTCGGTCAAAGCGACCACCAATGGTATTTATACCTACCAGATCACCAATTTTTATACCACCATTACGCAGGTGAGTACCTCCGCTTCGGGGCATATTGCGATCCCTGAAGAGTTGGGGAACTGCCCCGTTACCGCGATTGGAAAAGAGGCATTCAGCGGTTGCCGTAACGTTACGTCGGTGGATATTCCCGATGACGTGACGGTGATCGGAGAAGATGCGTTTTATAATTCGGGTATTTCTCGTGATGAATCCAATTGGGTAGACGGGCTCTTGTACGTAGACGGTTGCCTAGTGGATGCCAAAACGGATATTACGGGTGCCTGCACCGTGCGGGAGGGCACCCGCTTGATTGCAGAACGGGTGTTTTCGGATTGTACAGCCCTCACGTCGGTGACGGTGGCGGACAGTGTTCGCCGTGTGGGTATGCAGGCATTTGCCGATTGCCCGACCCTGACGGCGGTCACACTGGGCACCGGTGTGGAATACATCGGGTACGGTGCGTTTCAGAATTGTCCCGTGCTGAATACTCTTACCGTGGCGGCAGGAAACACCACCTATCACAGTGCGGGGAACTGTGTAATTGATACCGCTAAAAGCGCGGTCGTGGCGGGCTGTATGGGTAGTACGATTCCTTACGGTGTGCAGGAAATCGGTATGGAAGCGTTTTACAAGTGTACGGGACTGACAAAAGTGGTGATCCCCTCGTCGGTACGATTTGTAGGTTTGCGTGCATTTGAAGGGTGCACGGGGCTGACCGAAGCTGTGGTAAACGGTTCCCTTGCCAACGGGGCTTTTAAAGGGTGTACTGCTCTCACGGCGGCGACGTTGACAAGCAGTGTGACGGGAATCGGCAGTGAAGCATTCAGCGGATGCACCGCGCTTCTTGAGATTGCGATCCCCGACAGTACCACCACGCTCGGCAGTAACGCGTTTTATAATTGCACTTCGTTGACAGCGGCTACCATCGGCAACAATGTGAAAGGCATTGGGGATGGCGCCTTTATGGATTGCCGCAAATTGGCGGATCTGACGATCGGCGAAAAGGTGGAAAACATCGGAAACGAAGCCTTTTACCGCTGTTGGCGGTTGGTGACGTTGGAGATTCCCGACAGTGTTGAAAGCATAGGGGATCATGCCTTTGCCAAATGTATCAGCCTCACATCGGTCAAGATGGGTAGCGGGGTGAAGCAGATCGGTGATTGGGGCTTTTACGGCTGCTATGATGTCACGGCGCTGTACATTGCCGATCTTGCGGCGTGGTGTGCGGTGGAATTGTATGCGAGTGCAAGTCATCCTTTGAACGGACCTTTTGATGCGACGTTGTACGTAGAGGGGGTTCCTGTCACGGAGTTGGTCATCCCGCAAGGCGTTGAACGGATCAACAATTGGGCCTTTACGGGATGCACGTCCTTGCAATCGGTGTCTCTTTCGTCCACGGTCCGTTCTGTGGGTGAAAGTGCGTTTAGCAGTTGTACTATGCTTAGCGAGGTTCACGTAGGGGATCTTGCAACGTGGTGTGAGATCGATTTTTATGACACGGCAGCCAATCCGTTGTGCTATGCTGAAAAACTATATGATAACGGCGAGTTGATCACGGCGTTAGTGGTGCCCGAAGGGGTCATGCGTATTGGTGATCACGCATTTTACAATGCAACCGCTATCCTTTCGGTGTCTGTTTCCGATACGGTGCAGGATATCGGAAAGGGCGCGTTTGAAGGTTGTACCTCACTTCAGTCGCTGTCGCTCGGCGGCAGTGTGCAGAGCGATCTGACCTGTTTTAATAACTGTACATCGCTTGTAAGCATTACGGTTGCGTGCGGGAATCCGGTATATCACGCAACCGACAACTGTGTGATTCGCACGGCGACCAAAACGTTGGTTTTGGGATGTAAAACCAGCGTGATTCCCGCAGACGGCAGTGTGGTGTGCATCGGAAAAAAAGCGTTTGCGTATTGCGGGGCTCCGTCGTCGGTCATATTACCGACGGCTGTGGAACGCATCGAAACCGCCGCTTTTTCGTGGTGTGCAGAATTGACGGACATTACCTTGCCCGATACGGTGATCTATATTGAAGAATCGGCGTTCAACGGTTGCGGATTTTTTGCGAATACGGCAAACTGGGAGAACGACGTGCTGTATATCGGCAAGCATTTGATAGCAGCGAAATCCACGCTGAGTGGGACTTGTATCATCAAAGAGGGGACGCTATCCGTTGCCGGAAGGGCATTTTCGGGCTGTTCGGGACTTCAAGAGATCACGATTCCCGAAAGTATGCTGTATATGCCGGAACAGGCGTTTTACCGTTGCGAGGCGTTAGCGACGGTGAACTATCTTGCTGTGAATGCTCAAAGCGGTGGGGTGGTGTTTTACAGTTGTAAACCGTTGTCTACCGTGACGTTGGGTGAAACCGCACAACATATTCCGGACAGCCTTTTTGCGGGGGCGGGCATAACGACGGTCACCATTCCCGACAGCGTAGTGACGATTGGTAAAGAGGCATTCTCGAGATGCTATTCTCTCACGTCAATCACCATTCCCGAAAACGTGCAAAGTATCGGTCCTTATGCATTTTCGTATTGTTCTGCATTGGATACGGTGAACTATGCGGCACGACAGTGCAACGAAGCTTCCTCCGTGTTTTTCCGATGTTCGATACAAAACGTTACGATAAGGGAAACCGTGGAGACTTTACCGGCGGGGTTGTTCAGCGGCTTTACGGCACTTACGGACGTGACGATCCAAAGCGGTGTGACGACTTTGGGAAATAGCGTTTTCTCCGGTTGTTCGTTGCTGACGACCATCACCCTGCCTTCGACGGTGCAGACCATCGGAAACAAGGCATTTTACGGTTGTACGGCGTTGGCAGAGGTTCGTCTTTCCGAAGGGTTGCAGACGGTGGGAGAACAGGCGTTTTACAATTGTAAAACGCTCACCGCTGTTCAAATTCCGAACGGCGTGACGAGCATCGGTCAAAGAGCGTTCTTCAACTGTACGATGTTGAGTTCGGTTGAACTCCCCGACAGCATAGCCGAAATCGGCGATGCCGCGTTTTCGTATACCGCTGTATATAATGATGCGTCCAAACGAGAGAACAATGTGCTTTACATCGGGAATCATCTGATCGACGTGGGAGGATACGATAAGGGCGCGTACACCGTACGGGAAGGCACCGTAACGATTGCCTCAGATGCTTTCTATTGTCGCAAATTTTCATCCGTACAGTTGCCGAACAGTGTGAAGCACATCGGTGCGGGGGCGTTTTCCGGTTGCAGCAGCCTGCAGGCAGTCACCTTGTCGAATACGCTCGAAACCATCGGTTACGGTGCATTTACGGGATGTCAGGTGCTTCAAAGCGTCTCATTGCCAAGCGGGTTGGTTGCGATTGCGTCCGATGCGTTCGATGGCTGTTCTGCGCTTTGTGAAATAACGATTCCCGCAAGCGTAACGAGCATTGGGTATGGACTGTTCGGGGATTGTCCTAACCTAACTTCGGTTACGGTTGAAGAAGGTAATACGGTGTATCACAGCGAGGGGAACTGTATTATTCACACACAGGATTCCGTGTTGGTCAACGGTTGCGTGAGCAGTGTGATACCGAGTGACGGCAGTGTCACAAGCATTGGCAAATACGCCTTCGAAGATTGTACGACACTGGAAACGGTTGCTTTGCCGTACGGTATAACGACGATCGGACGTGCCGCTTTTTCGGGGTGTACGATGTTGGCTTCTGTTGATGTGCCGCCCACGATAACGCACATAGACGATTACGCGTTCACCTATTGCCAAGCCCTTACCTCGTTTGTTTGGCCCGATGGCGTTCGGGAGATCAGTGAAGGGGTGTTCAGCAACTGCAGTGCGCTGGAAACGGTGGAGATTCCCGACGGAGTAACGCGGGTGGATCACTTGGCATTTAGTAGTTGCAGTGCACTTACGGAGATCGTGCTTCCGGCAAGTGTGACGAGCATTGGCTCGTATGCGTTGAGTGGTTGTACGGCGTTGTCGGTCATTCGGTTCCTCGGCACGGTTACCGGTTTCTACGATGGCGATTTTATTTCAACTGCCTACTATAACGATTCCGCTAACTGGGAAGACGGTGTATTGTACATTGACGGGCATTTGATCTGTGCGGAGGGTCTTGTCGGCGAGTATACGGTGAAGGACGGCACCAAAGTTGTTGGCGACAGTGCGTTTTACACTTGCACCGAGCTTACGGCGGTGTCTCTGCCACACTCGGTACAGTATATGGGCGGCGGGATATCTGAAACGGTGACGGACATTCACTACGACGGCAGTGAAACCGAACGACTGCGTGTCACAGGTGTGGATAACGTCAACTGGTACTATAGCAGCCGCGGGCATTTCTACAGTGACGCCTGCGACGGTGTGTGCAACGATTGCGGTGCGGTACGTGAAGCGCCCCACGCTTTTGCGGATGTGTGCGATGCTGAATGTAACGCGTGCGGCACGCTCCGCGAACCGCCACATGCCTACGACAACGATTGCGATGCCGAGTGTAACTTGTGCCATGCCACGCGTTTGGTGCCCGGTCATGTGGCGGTACCCGACGAAGCGGTGGAACAAACCTGTACCGAAGACGGTTTGACGGCGGGCGAACACTGCGGTGTGTGCGGTGAAG